>CAMPIY010000003.1 GCA_946886645.1 uncultured Sphingomonas sp. | reverse complement strand
TCGTGCAGGGCCATCCGGACGAACAACCGCGCCCGCTCGACGGCTTGCGACAGGGTCAGACCCGCGCCCAGATAGAAAGCGATCGCGCTGGCGAGCGTGCAGCCGGTGCCGTGAGTCGACGCCGTATCGATCCGCTGGCCCTGCCAGCTGGTCATGTTGTCTTCCTCGATCAGCGCATCGGCGAGCGCGTCGCCTTCCTCATGCCCGCCCTTGATCAGCACCGCGCAGCGATGGTCCGCAACCAGCTTCAGCGCTCCAGCGACCTCATCCTCCTCGCCTGTCAGCCGCCTGAGTTCGGGCAGGTTCGGCGTCGCGATCGTCGCGACATCCATAAGCTTGCCGAATGCCGCGATGGTCGGATCATCCGCCAGCGTCGCTCCACTGGTCGCGACCATGACCGGATCGAATACGACCGGCACATTCTCCAGGCGGCCTAGCCGCTCGGCGATGTGGAGCGCCGTGAAGGGCGAGCCGATCATTCCGATCTTGACCGCGTCGACGCCGATATCAGCGATCACCGCGTCGATCTGGGCCAGCACCATCTCGGTCGGGATGGTGTGAACGTCGCTGACGCCCTGTGTATTCTGGGCGGTGATGGCGGTAACCGCGGTCATCGCGTGACCGCCCAGCATTGTGACCGTCTTGATATCGGCCTGAATGCCCGCCCCACCGCCGGAATCGGAGCCGGCGATGATTAGGACGCGGGGAGGCTTAGCGGTCATTTGTCCGGCCTTAGAACCAAATGCTTAAGCAGCCGCAACCGCCTCGCAGATTTGATCGACCAGCCGTTCGACCATTGCCGGATCATCGCCTTCGGCCATCACACGGATGAGCGGCTCCGTGCCCGACTTGCGGATGACCAAACGGCCGCGGTTGCCGAGCTCGCTTTCCGCGCCGGCGATAGCCGCCTTGACCCCTTCCGTCTCCAGCGGTTGCCCGCCGCCAAAGCGCACATTCTTGAGCAGTTGCGGCACCGGCTCGAATACATGCAGCACTTCGCTTGCCGGCTGGCCGCTTTCGACCAGCGCGGCCAGCACCTGCAAGCCCGCAACCAGTCCATCGCCAGTCGTTGCATGGTCGCTCAGGATGATGTGCCCCGACTGCTCGCCGCCGACGTTACGGCCCATCTCGCGCATCGCTTCGAGCACATAGCGGTCGCCAACTGCCGTGCGGCGGAGGCCGAGACCGGCCTCGGCCAGCTTTCGCTCAAGCCCCAGGTTGGACATGACGGTGGCAACAATGCCGTCACCGCGAAGCGAGCCCCGCTCCTTCTGCGACAGGGCGATCAGTGCCATCAACTGGTCGCCGTCCACCAATTCGCCATGTTCGTCGACGACAATCAGCCGGTCCGCATCGCCATCCAGAGCAAGGCCCAGGTGCGCTCCGGAAGCCACGACCGTTTCGCGAAGCACGTCAGGAGAGGTCGAGCCGCAGCCGTCGTTGATGTTGGTGCCATTAGGCTTGGTGCCAAGGGCGACGACCTCCGCCCCCAGCTCCCACAGGGCTTCCGGCGCGACGTGATAGGCCGCCCCGTTGGCGCAATCGACGACGACCTTCAGCCCATCCAGCCGCAGATGATCGGGGAAAGTCGACTTGGCAAAGTGGATATAACGGCCGCGCGCGTCCTCGATCCGCTTGGCGCGGCCGATCTTCGGCGCGTCGATCAAAGCCGCCGGCTTTTCCATCAGCCGCTCGATTTCCATCTCCGCCGCGTCCGATAGCTTGTAACCGTCGGGCCCGAACAGCTTGATACCGTTGTCGGCGAAGGGGTTGTGACTGGCGGAGATCATCACGCCCAGGTCGGCGCGAAGTTCCTTGGTCAGCATCGCCACCGCCGGCGTCGGCATCGGTCCGACCAGGATCACATCCATGCCCACCGACGTGAAACCGGCGACCATCGCCGATTCCATCATATATCCCGACAGGCGTGTGTCCTTGCCGATCACCACTCGGTGGCGATGATCCCCGCGCAGGAAGAAGGCGCCCGCCGCCTGCCCGACGCGCATCGCCGTGTCCGCCGTCATCGGCGCGACATTGGTCCGACCGCGAATCCCGTCAGTGCCGAAGAATTTCCGTCCCATAGGTCGGCTCTAGCCGAAAAAGGCCCAGATTCCAGCGGGGCGGTATCCAAGCGCTGCATGCGCCCAGGTAGCGACAAGCCACAACAGCGTCCCTCCGACCAGCGCGAATGCATCGGCGGATTTCAAGCCATTCCCATAGGGCACGAAGCTAGTCCGCGCCCGATAGTCGCGCCAAACTTCGCCCATCAGTTGCTCCTTCTTGCTGTCCTGCAAGGCGGCGCCGACAAGAGCCAGGAACGCGATCGTGGCGGCCAGGATCAGGCTGGCCGTCGTCGGATTGACGATGGCGTGAACCACGCCCCACAGCGCGAACCCCCACATCATCGGATGGCGGGTGATGGCATAAACCCCGTTCGGCTCATCGAACTTTTCGATCGGTTTTCCAGGGCGCGGAAATGCCGGGTTTCTTCGCAGCGATCCGATGAACAGCACGGATCCCAGCCACATCAGCAACGTCGCGGCACCAAAGCCGGCCCGCCCTGCATCCCATAGCGGCTGCGGCGCCTCGGCTGCCGCAGCGGGATAGGCCCAGATCATCCAACCAAAGGTCGCCAGGGAAACCAGCGTGTAGACGCCAGCGAAACCCTTCTCGCCCAACGCGCCGACCATCGATGCGCGAAGGGGATGCGACATCAGGAAATGGGTGCCGACGAACGCGGCGGAGGCCAGGGCCAGTATCGCAATCCCGCTCATTTTCGGTAGGCTTCCGGAAGGGTCTTGCGCTCCAGCGAGCGATAGCGATCCCGTAGCTTCGTCTGATGATTGTCCAGTGACTGTCGAACACCGTCGATCCAGACCGCTTCCGGCGCAGAGCTGAGCTCAAGCGGGTCGCCAGACCAGATGACGACGTCACCGCGCCGCCCATTGGCCAGGCTTCCGATCTCCCCGCCCAGTCCGACCGCCTCGGCGGGCCTCGAACTGATCATGGCGAATGCCTCGCCCCAACTCAGCCCCGCCGCGCCCGGCACTTTCCCGAGCGCCACAAGGTTCCCAGCATATTGCCGCTGGTTGCGCTGGTTGCGCGTGTCATTGTCGTCGATCATCCCGATCGCGACCTTCACGCCGGCCGCGCGCATCCGGCCAATGTTCGATTGGGTTGCGGCTAGCATTTCGAAGCTCGCGGGAAGATCGTTCAACGCCGAGGCGATCACCCACACGCCACTCTCGGCGATCCGGTCAGCCACGGTCCAGCCTTCGGTGACGCCGACCAGTGCGATTTTCAGCCTTGGGAATTCGCGGCGAAGGCTAAGGACGTTGAGAATATCCTTGGCCCGTTCGACATGGACCAGCAGCAATTGCTGCCCTTGCAATACCGGCACCAGCGCCGCCGCGTCGAAGCGGGTGAGAAGCACATCGTCCGCGCGGCCTGCCTCGCTCGCGTAGAGCCGCGATTCATTGGGATTGCGAACGATCTCGCGAGTACTCGCGTCCGGCGCGGTTGCACCAACCCTCACCGGACCGACCCGACGGCCGAGTTGCTCCGCCTCGCGAAGCGCATTGCGGAACAGGACAAAGGCGGCGGAGCGCGATCCGCCGGCCTTGCCGGCACCACCCTCGCCCAATTCCACGAACTGGAAGAGGCGCGAGCGAAGGATGGCGTCCATGTCGTCGCCCGTATCGATAACCGCACCCTGCCCGGCGAAGATGCTCTTGCCGGCGGCTGGAGCGACGACGGCCCGCGTGACCCCATCGGCACGGCTGACCGCGATTGTCGATGCTTTGGGATTGATCGCGGGCGCCACATCGATCGCGGCGCTGAATGGGCTGCCCCCAGTTTCGGTATCGTCGGATCCGTCCGCACCCAGGTCGACCTCGGCAAGGCCCAGTCGGGAAAAGCCGGCCACGATGCCAGGCGTAACCCATTTTCCGCTGGCATCAATGACCTGGGCATTGGCTGGAACGCGCACGCCGGGGCCCGCCGCGACCACTCGGCCGTTACGCACGACCACAGTGCCGCCGACGACCGGCTCCGACCCATCGCCCAACACCAAAGTCCCATTGGTGATCGCGACGGTCTGGGCAGACAAAGGCGAGGCGAAAAATATCGCTGACGCCAGAAGGACGACCGCCCTCACTTCACATCTCCCTCGCCGGGCTGCCCCAGCTCGAAGTCGCTGACCGGCCTGATGCGCGGGTTATCGGCGTCGTACATCAGCGCACCGTCGATCCACACCTTGTCGGGCCGCGTATAGGCGCTGAATGGATCGCCATTCCACAGGACAACGTCGGCCATCTTGCCGGCCTTCAGGCTCCCCGTCCGGTCGAAGATGCCGAGCGCCCTCGCCGGATTGGACGACAGCCAGGTCCAGGCGGTCGCCTCACTGATGTCGATTCCGGCTCGCTTGCCGGCCGCCATCGCCTTGGCCGCTTCCTGGTTCAGCCGTTGGATGCCGTTGGCGTCATCGCTATGGACGATGGCGCAGGCGCCCGCATTATGAACGAACGCGATATTCTCGTTGATCGCGTCATAGCTTTCCATCTTGAAGCCGTACCAATCGGCCCACATCGCGGAGCAGATGCCGTTCTCGCGCAACAGGTCGGCGATCTTGTAGCTTTCGACCGCGTGGTGGAAGGCGCTGATCTTGTAGCCGAACTCCTTCGCCACATCGATCATGATCGCCATTTCGTCGGCGCGGTAGCAGTGGTTGTGGACCAGGATCTTGCCGTCCAGCACGCCGCGCAGCGTATCCATCGCCAGGTCGCGCACGGGGATTTCCCCGCCCGCCACCTCATATTTATGCCATTTGCGCCGATATTCCTGCGCCTTGGCCCAGGTCTGTCGGACATAGGCGATATTGCCCATCCGCGTCTGCGGCATCTGGTTCTTCGATCCATACACCCGCTTGGGATTCTCGCCGCAGGCCATCTTCAGGCCGTAAGGCGCGCCCGGGAACTTCATCCCTTGCACGGTCCGCGCGGGCACATTCTTCAGCACAACCGAGCGGCCACCGAACAGGTTGGCCGATCCGGGCAGGATCTGCAGTGCCGTAATCCCGCCGTTGGCCAGCGCCCGCGAAAAGCCGGGATCCTGCGGCCAGACGCTATGCTCCGCCCATACCTCGGGCCGTGCCGGGCTGGTCGCCTCGTTTCCGTCGCTCAGCGAAGCGACGCCGGGCGAGGGGTAGTCGCCAAGATGGCTGTGCACGTCGATGATTCCGGGCGTGACATAGCGGCCCTGGGCATCGATGACGAACGCTCCTTCGGGCGCCGCGAGGTCGGCCCCGCCAACGGCCTGAACCTTGCCATCCGCCAGGACGATCGAGCCATTCTCGATCCGCCCGCCTTCCCCATCAAGGATCGTCGCGCCGTGAATGAACGTCAGGGCGCCCGGGTAAGGCCGGTAAGTGGACGGATAAGGGTCCTCGTTAATCCGGATCGCGCCCGGCGTCGGCTTCTCAGGCGTCGTGGCGCAAGCGGACAGGGTAGCGGCGAGAAGTACCGCCGCGATCCACCTTCCCCCTTTGCGCGGCATCAGGCCTTGGCCTCTCCGGTCACGTTCGTTCCTGCGGCAGCGGCCTCGCCCAACTCGCGGTCGCCCGCCAGGTCGCGGGTGTCGCGCAGCGTGTCGAGATGCATCCAGCGCTTCACGAGAGGCGACAGCGCCAGCACGATCACGCCCGCGCCGACGGCGACCCAGCCGATCTCGTTGTAGATCGACAGGGTCAGCTCCTTCGACATTTCGCCGCCCTCGCCGCCGGTCGCCTCACCGATCTTGCCGGCGACGAAGTTGCCGACCGCGGTCATGTAGAACCATGCGCCCATGATCAGCGACGCCATGAACGACGGCGCGAGCCGGTTCATCGCGCTGAGACCAACCGGCGACAGGCAGAGCTCGCCGGTCGTGTGCAGCAGGTAAATGAGGAACACGAAGATCACCGGGGTCATCGCCGCCGGGCCGACCGAATTGGCGCCCAGGACGAAGACCAGGAAGCCCGCTCCGACCTGCAGCAGGGCGAGGCCGAACTTGGCCGGCGCCGACGGCTCGAGGCCGCGCTTGCCGAGGAAGGCCCAGATGCCCGCGATCACCGGTGCGAACAGGATGATGTAGATCGGGTTGATCGACTGGAACAGCGACGCCGGGACGTCGCCGATCGAGACGAAGCGATCGGTGTAGAGGTTGAGGCTTCCGCCCGCCTGCTCGAACAGGCCCCAGAACAGCGGGTTCAGGGCGATCAGGAACAGGATGGCGAACATCCGCTCGCGCGGTTCCTTCGGCAGCTTGAACGCCTCGTAAAGGACATAGCCGAGCAGCGCGACGCCCGAGATAATCAGCAGCGTCTGGATGACATCCTGATACTGGACCAGCGCCCAGATCACCGCGACCGACGCCACGCCGATCCCATAGAGCGACCATTCCTTGTTGCTGTTGAGCGGCGCCGGCGGCTCGCCCGCGCCATAGAGCGCGTTCTTGCCGAGCACGAAGACGATCAGGCCGGCGACCATGCCGATGCCGGCCAGGCCGAAACCGTAACTCCAGCCAACCGTCTGGCCCAGATAGCCGACCAGGATGGTGCCCAGCGCGGCGCCGACGTTAATGCCCATGTAGAAGATGGTGTAGGCGCCGTCGCGGCGGTTGTCGGTCAGGCTGTAGAGCTGGCCGACCATCACCGAGATATTGGCCTTCAGGAAGCCGGTGCCGATGATGATGAAGGCGAGCGCGGCCCAAAAGACGTTGATCGTCGGATCGGCCTGCCCGCCGGTTCCCTCGACCGCCATCAGGAAGTGCCCGACCGCGATCAGCACGCCGCCGAACAGGGTCGCCTTGCGCTGGCCCAGATAGCGGTCGGCGAGGTAACCACCGAGAACCGGCGTGATGTACACCAGGCTGGTGTAGGCGCCGTAGATCAGGTTCGATTTGCTGTCACTGAACAGCCAGTGTTGCGTCAGGTAGAAAATCAGCAGCGCCCGCATGCCGTAGTAGGAAAAGCGCTCCCACATTTCGGCGAAGAACAGCATGTAGAGGCCCTTCGGCTGGCCGAAGGCTTCCTTCTTGCTGCTGACGGCGATCGATGCGCCGACGGCAAGGAATCCCGCGAGGACGACAAGCGCGATAACGGCGATCCAGTCGCCCTCCGTCCATACGGACATGCTTTTCAAACCGGTCACTAAATCACTCCCTGAGGTCTTTCGCGCTCTTTGCGGCGCTATTCTCGCGGCACCCTAACGGCGAAAACGCGCTTGTGAAGCCGATTGTTGCCAACGGGTTGCGTGGCTATGGGCAGCCCATGACGCTCAATGACCGCTCCTCCGCACTCGCGCTCCTCGAAACCCGCCGTTCCGGCAAGCCGCGCGACCTGGTCGCGCCAGGACCTTCGCACGAGCAGATTCAGCGCATCCTGACCATCGCGACCCGCGCGCCCGACCATGGCAAGCTCGCGCCCTGGCGATTCGTCATTGTCGGCCCGAACCAGCGGCAACAGCTTGCCGACTTGCTCGCCCGCGCACTGCCGGAGCATGATCCCGACGCGTCCTCCGCTCACTATGCCAAGGCGCTGGAGTTTGCCCACCAGGCCCCGGCGATGATCGTCGTCATTTCCGCGCCGGTCCCGAACCACAAGATTCCCGTGTGGGAGCAGGAATTGAGCTGCGGCGCGGTAGCGATGAACCTGCTTCATGCCGCGACGGCGCTCGGCTTCGTGGGAGGATGGATTACCGGCTGGGCCGCCTATTCCGACCGCGTTCGCGACGCGTTTTGCGAACCGGATCAACGGATCGCCGGCTTCATTTTTCTCGGCACGCCCGCCAATCCTCTTGAAGAGCGTCCGCGGCCCCTGCTTTCGGATCTGGTCCGGGACTGGCAGCCGGCGGAAAGCGATTGAACTATTTGCGCTTTGCTGTATTGTAACAGCATGACGCTTCGATCCGCTCACGAAAAGCCAGTTTACGTCCGCCTCCGCGAGGTGATTGCCGACGCGATCCTTGCCGGCCGCTATGGCGATGGCGACTCCCTACCCTCGGTCCGCGCGCTTGCCGCCGAGCAAGGCGCCAACCCGTTGACGGTTGCCAAGGCCTATCAGGGTTTCCAGGACGAAGGCCTGATCGTCGTCAAGCGCGGCGTCGGCATGTTCGTTGCCCCCGGTGCTCAGGCTCGCTTGCGCAATGCCCAGCGCAACGACTTCATCACGAACGAATGGCCCGAAATCCGCGACCGGATGACGAGGCTCGGGATCGACCCGGCGGAGCTACTGGCGCGCGCCTAACCCTCTCCCTTGGGAGAGGGGATTAAGCCAGCGACTCCGCCGGTACCGCATAGAGCAACGCCGCGCCTGCTTCCGCCGCAGCCCCCAGCCCCAGCGCCTCGGGAACGATCGTCGTCAGGAAAAAGCGCGCCGCTGCCGTGGTCCGCTCGCCCGCATTCTCCGAACGCGCCATCCGCTCGACCAGCGAGCCAGCGACCATCACCGAAGTCATGGTCAGGAAGGGGTAGCTCCCCGCCAGCCGATCGTCCGGCGCCGCGTCGCGCAAGCTCGCCGCCGCCACCTCGACTGCATCGGTGAGAGCGATGAGGCCGGGATGTTCCGCCTCCGCCTCGATGTCGGCGATCAGCCCATCGAACGCCAGTCCGCCATCCAGGCCCAGCTTGCGTCCGACCAGGTCAGCCGCCTGGATTCCGTTGGTGCCTTCGTAGATCGGCGCGATCCGCGCGTCCCGCAGATGCTGGGCCGCCCCGGTCTCCTCGATATAGCCCATGCCGCCATGCACCTGGACGCCCAGGCTGGCGACTTCGCAGCCGACATCGGTGCACCAGGCTTTCACTAGCGGAGTCAAAACATCGGCACGCATCGCTGCCTGCGGGTCGCCACGCGCGCCACGGTCGAGCTGCCCAAACGCGTAATAGGCCAGCGCCCGCGCGCCCATCGTCAACGCTCGCATCCGCATCAGCATCCGGCGAACGTCGGGATGTTCCGCGATCGGCACCGGCAAGCGATTGCGCTGCCCCTGCTTGCGCTCCAGCGCATAGGCGACCGCACGCTGCGTCGCCCGTTCGGCAATTCCGACGCCCTGCAGTCCGACATTCAGCCGCGCGTTGTTCATCATCGTGAACATCGCGGCCATTCCGCCATTCTCAGGCCCGACCAGCCAGCCGATCGCCCCGCCCTCGTCGCCATAGCTCATCACGCAGGTCGGCGAAGCGTGGATGCCCATCTTATGCTCGATCGACACGCAGCGAAGGTCGTTTCGCGACCCGTCGGGTAGGATTTTCGGAACCAGGAATAGCGAAATGCCCCGTGTCCCTTCGGGCGACCCCGGTGTCCGGGCCAGCACCATGTGGACGATCTGGTCGCTAAGGTCATGCTCGCCGTAGGTGATGAAAATCTTGGTGCCCTTGAGCCGCCACGAACCATCCCCATTCGGCTCCGCTTTGGTCTTTAGCGCGCCGACGTCGCTGCCCGCCTGCGGCTCGGTCAGGTTCATCGTCGCCGGCCATTCGCCGCTAACGATCTTCGGCAGATAATCGCGCTTCAGCTCGTCCGAACCATGCCGCTCGATGGCCTCGATCGCGCCCATCGACAGCATTGGGCAGAGAGCGAAACCGACATTGGCGGCATTGAGGTCATCCATTAGCGCTGCGGAGAGGACGAACGGCAGTCCCTGCCCGCCATGTTCCTCCGGTGCGGCGAGCGTCATCCAGCCGCCCTCAACAAAAGCGTTCCACGCTTCCTTGAATCCCGGAGGCGTGGTGACGACGCCATTGTCCCAGCGCGACCCGAGCGTGTCGCCGATCCTCGCAAGCGGAGCAAACTCGCCCTCGGCTAGCGCGGCGGCTCCTTCCAGGACGGCATCGACCGTCTCGCTATCCGGCCCGCCCTCGATCTCGCCGACCTGCGCGACTTCGTCCAGGATCAGGCGCTGCTCGCGAACGGGGGCGGTGAAGCTCATGGGCGGTCCCTTGCTGACAATCGCGCCAGCGTATAGCGGCCAGGTCATGACGCTGCCAACCGACACGCGCGTGATGCCGATGGGCGATGAAGCCATCGCCGAAGCCGCGCGCCTGATCCTCGCTGGGCAGCCGGTCGCGGTGCCGACCGAGACTGTCTACGGCCTCGCCGCCGACGCGACCAACGCCGAAGCCGTCGCGCGCATCTATGCCGCCAAGGGCCGGCCCAGCTTCAACCCGCTGATCGTCCACATCCCCGACGTCGCGGCCGCCGAGCGGATCGGGGTTTTCGATGCGCAGGCCGCGTCGCTGGCGCGCGCCCACTGGCCCGGGCCTCTGACGCTGGTCGTGCCATTGCGCGAAGGCGTGGCAATCGCCGGTATCGTCACGGCCGGTCTTTCAACCATCGCACTCAGGGTTCCCGCCCATCCGGCAATGCAGGCATTGCTCAAGGCAACCGGCCGCCCGCTCGCAGCGCCGTCGGCGAATGCAAGCGGCCTGATCAGCCCGACCAAGGCTAGCCACGTCATCGCTTCGCTAGGCGGGCGCATCAATCTGGTCGTTGATGGAGGCGCGACCGAGCGAGGAATCGAATCCACCATCGTCGCGGCGACCGATGGGCGGCTTCGGCTTCTCAGGCGCGGCCCGATCGACATCGACGCGCCGGAATCGAGCGACCGCATCGAAGCCCCCGGCCAACTCGCCAGCCACTACGCCCCGCGCAAACCGCTTCGCCTGGACGCGACGGAGGCGCGAGAAGGCGAATATCTGATCGGCTTCGGCCCGGTCGAAGGTGACGTTTCGCTCAGCGAACTCGGCGATCCCATTGAAGCCGCCGCCCGCCTGTTCGACCTGCTCCACCAGGCCGACGCCGCACCGCAATCGAAGATCGCCATCGCCCCCATCGCCGGCAAGGGCATCGCCGCCGCTATCAGGGACAGGCTCAAGCGGGCTACAGCGCCGAGGCCGCCATCTTGACCATTACAGAATGGTCGAGGCAATCGCGACAGCCTTTTTATTCAGTGCAGCGGGGCAATGCTTCAGTGATGGACGGAAAATTGATGCTGCCCGCGCCTGTATAGCCTGACGGCGTCTTCAAGCAGTAACCCGATCGCGTTTTAGCAGGAATTTTTACGGCTCCTGATGCGAGCACTATCGAACCTTCTGGATTCTGCGGTTTGATCCCGCCCAACGATTTCACCGGGCCACCTGCCGCAATTGGTTCGCTAACCTTCACCGGAATTGTCGTCCGATTAACTAACGCCATTGGCTTCGCCTTCGAGGCCAATCGCCCGGCGTAAGCGTCGGGAATCGCTTGTCCCTTTCGTTGCAATAGGTAGCCGAACGGATAGCGCTCGCCGTTCCAATCAGCGTCAAGTCGGAACTCGATAGGCGCTTTCCCATAATCGAGTTTCTGGACCACGATCAGGCCGCCAAATGATGCGCCGGGATCGACGGTAGTTGTTTGCAGCACACGATCGCCGATGGCGCCAATGGTAGCGTCGAGCTGATACTGAATTAACGACATGCTTGCTGCGGTGTTTGCTGAGATCCTGTCCGCTTGCAGTTGTCCGTAGAGGCTGGGATAACTGCCGCTGTAGCTGTACATTCCACCATACGGGCTGACTATTGTTCCGTGGTAAGTGGAGCGCTGGCTCGCTGCAGCCGCCGCGCCAAGACCTCCCAAGAAAGCCAGGCCTATTTTCCTCCAGGTGGCACGGCTTTTCGCCTGGCGCGTCAATTCGTCGACTGTGTAAATGCGGATTGGCTTACCCTCTGCCGAAGCATGTAAATTTTCGACACCTACATTCACGGGCTCGGGACCCGCATTGAAAAAGCCAATAGCAAATACAGCATTGCTATGATCCCAGCCGAGGAATCGCAGTTGAACCGCGCCCCGCACTTGTTGAAGGTCTAGAGTTGGCACTCCCTTGACGTATCTCGCGCCTTCGTTCCCCAGAATCAGGCCTTCAACATCGATTTTGGGAGCCGCAACTGTCGAGGTGGGAATAAAGGCGAGCAGAGCTGCCGCTACATAAAATCTCATCAGCCGGTACCCCCAAGACTTGCGCCCGAGCACCGCTATCTTCGATTAAATTTTTGTTTAACTCAAGAGCACGTGAACTCGTCGGACTGATCGAGCATCCGATGTTTGTTTAGGCAGCGCCCGCTTTTGAGCTCTTCACCCTCGCCTGGAAGCTCTTCCTCAGCTTCGCCAGCTTGGGCGGGATGGTGGCGAGGCAATAGGGGTTCCGCTGGCCCTCGCCCGACCAATAATCCTGGTGATAATCCTCGGCCGGATACCACTCGGCGTTGGGTTCAATGGTCGTCACCACGCCGCCGCCGATTTCCTCATTCTTCCGTGCAATGGCGGCTTCGGCCGCCGCCCGCTGGTCCCCGTCCTGGGGAAAGATCGCAGAGCGATACTGCGTGCCGATGTCGTTCCCCTGCCGGTTGAGCTGGGTCGGGTCATGGATGGCGAAGAAAATGTCCAGCAGCTCGGAATAGCTTAGTTCGTCATTGTCGAACGTAATGCGGATCGCCTCGGCATGGCCGGTGTCGCCGGCGCAAACCTGCTTGTAGGTCGGATTGACCGTTTGGCCGCCGGTGTAGCCGCTTTCGACGGTCTTCACCCCGACGACATCCAGGAACACCGCTTCGGTGCACCAGAAGCATCCGCCCGCCAGCACCGCGATTTCGTCGGCCATCATCGATCTCCTTTTCGATCGGGAGATAGGATCACCGGGAGATGTCTTGAAGGGCTAGTTTTTGATCGCGGCCTTTAGCGTGGCCATCTCGAGCCGCTTGCCGATCCATTCTGCGAGTTCCTCGAAGCCGAGCGGCTGCTCGAATACGATGCCGGCCTTGCGATCCGAGAACCAGCGAACTTCGCCGCGAACCGGGCGGAGGCTCTCGACGACCACTACAACCTTCTTGCCCAGGCAATATTCCTCGATCGGCTCGACCTTGATCCCGCCCAGGGAAATGTCGTGCACCTCGACGCTATAATAGGTGCTTTCCAGCTTCACATTGGCCTTGCAGTTGACCTGCAGGCGCGGCGGCCGGGGGCGGAAGCCGTGGCGCGGTTTGCGCCCCGCGAGAAGCTCACCGAGGTCGATGTTCTGGTCGAACTTGAACCCCGCCGTTCCCTCGCGGATCCAGACAACGCTCGATCCGATCTTTTGCGAGGACAGTTCGATGCAGACATTGTCACCGACGCGGACGGGATGGCCGACTTCGGCCATCAGGCCGCCGGCCGAGACGTTGCGCACGCGAATCAACTGTTCCCGGCCGCTTTCTTCCATCAGCTTGGCAACGCGGAGCATCGCCATGAGCCGCTCGTCGCCGCGCCGTTCGGCCGGCTTGGGCACCGCGGTCGACAGGGAAAATGTCGTCGACTCGAAAGCGATATTGTCTTCGCCCAGCGGGCGTTGGGTCTGTTTTCGCCGGATTAGCGAGCCAAACATGCGAGAGACACCTCCCCAAAGCGAACGAAAATCGCGTCAAACCGGGACAATAGGTGTATTTGGGTTAAAATCCCGTTTCGCGCGTTTGACGGTGGCTCGGAAAGCTGATGAGAGTCGCCTGCTCGGAGCGGGGCGTAGGAGACTTTGTCCGAATGGTGCCGCGTTTGCTCCTGATCGATGACGAGCCGGCCCTGGCCGCTTTCGTGGCGAAGGCTGCGGACATGTGCGGCTTCGATCCGGAAATCGCCGAGCACGACCAGCAATTCCGCGACAAATTCCGCCAAAACCGGCCGCAGATGGTGGCGCTCGATCTCGGCATGCCGGGCATGGATGGGGTCGAGCTGCTCCGATTCCTCGCCGATCAGGATTTCAAGGATCCCGTGCTCATCATTTCCGGTTTCGACCGGCGCGTGCTGGAGAGCGCATTCCGCCTCGGTACAGCCATTGGGCTGCAGATGGTCGGCCCGCTGGAGAAGCCCGCCCGGCTTGAGGATCTGGAGGCGATCCTCAACGAACTTAGGCCGACGCTGGTGTCATGATCGCCGCGGCAGACCTCGGCCTGCTCGACGGCTTCGAGCGGGCGCTGATCAACGGGCGCCTCCGCATGGTCTATCAGCCGAAGATTTCGCTGACCGACGGCCGGCTCCGCCGGGTCGAGGCGCTTGTCCGGTGGGATGACCCCGAACTTGGCGCCATCTCCCCGTCTCGCTTCGTGCCCCTGGCCGAAAAGCACGGTCTGATCGACCAGCTCACCCACTGGGGCCTTCGAACCACGCTCCGCCAATGGCTCAGCTGGCGCGAGGACGGGCTGGACACCTGCCTCGCCTTCAACATCAGCGCGCTGAGCCTCGATCACCTCGACTTTCCCGACCTGGTCGAGAGGATGTGCCGAGCGCTGGAAGTGCCGACCGACCGGCTGGTGCTGGAGCTGACGGAGGGCGCGACCCAGCCGCTGGTCAAGCTGATGGACACGCTGACCCGCTTCCGGATCAAGGGCATCGGCCTCGCCATCGACGATTTCGGGGTCGGCTATTCAACCTTGATGCAGCTTCGCCAGCTTCCCTTCACCGAACTGAAGATCGACCGTTTCTTCATCGAGGACGCGCCGATGTCGAACGACAGCGCGCTGATCGTCAAGAGCATCATCGATCTGGCGCACGGCCTCAACCTCACCGTCACCGCCGAAGGCGTCGAGACGGCCGAGCAGCTAAAGCTGCTTCGTGAGCTGGGCTGCGACGTCGCGCAGGGCTTCTTTGTCGCCCGTCCGCTCGAGCCGGATGCGCTCCAAGGCTGGATCGTAGAATGGCGCGAGCGCTGGGAAAATCTGGTCGACGAAGAGCCCGAGCTACTGGTCAGGGCGCGACGTCAAACCTGATACCCTGGGCCAACGGCAGGTCGTTCCCGTAATTGATGGTGTTGGTCGACCGCCGCATATAGGCGCGCCAACAGTCCGATCCGCTCTCGCGCCCGCCGCCGGTTTCCTTCTCGCCGCCGAATGCCCCGCCGATCTCGGCGCCCGATGGGCCGATGTTCACGTTGGCGATCCCGCAATCCGATCCGGCGGCCGACAAGAAGCGCTCCGCTTCTTTCAAATCATTTGTGAAGATTGACGAGCTAAGGCCCTGAACCACCGAATTATTCAGGTTTATCGCTTCATCCAGGCCGCGATAGCGCAACACGTAGAGGATCGGTGCAAACGTCTCCTTCAGCACCATGCCTTCCTGCGCGCTGACCTCGACGATGGCAGGCCGGACATAAAAGCCGCCGTCGACCGCCGCGACCTGCTCAACAGTTGGGCAAGCCTGCCGCATCGCTTCGAAGGCCGCCTCGTCGATCAATGGCCCAACCAGCGTCCCTTCCGCGCGAGGATCACCGATAGCAACGCTTGCAAATAACTGCCTAAGGCGCGCTACCAGCCCGTCGGCAACGCTCTCATGTACGATCAGCCGCCGCAGCGTCGTGCAGCGCTGCCCGGCAGTCCCTGCCGCCGCGAACAGGATCGCCCTCTCGGCCAGTTTGAGGTCAGCCGACGGGGCGACGATCATCGCATTATTGCCGCCCAGCTCCAGCAGAGTCCGCGCAAAGCGTTGGGCGACGCGCGGGCCGACCGCGCGGCCCATGGCGGTCGACCCGGTCGCCGACACCAGCGCCACGCGCGGATCGTCAACCAACGCCTCGCCCACATCGCGTCCGCCTTGAACGCACCGCAGCAGCCCCTCGGGCGCGTCGCCAAACCGCTCCAAGGCCCGTCTGGCCAGCGCCATAACCGCCGCCGCGCAAAGCGGCGTCTTCTCGCTCGGCTTCCAGATGACAGGATCGCCGCACACCAGCGCCAGCGCCGCATTCCAGGCCCATACAGCTACCGGAAAGTTGAATGCGGTAATTACTCCAACCACGCCCAGCGGATGCCATTGCTCGATCATCCGGTGATGGGGCCGCTCGCTGGCGATCGTCAGGCCGTAGAGCTGCCGCGACAGGCCGACCGCATAATCGCAGATGTCGATCATCTCTTGGACCTCGCCCAGGCCCTCCTGGACGATCTTCCCCGCTTCCAGAGTCACCAGTCGCGCCAGCGGCTCCTTCGCGGCGCGCAATTCCTCGCTCAGCAGCCGCACCAGTTCGCCCCGCCGGGGAGCAGGCACCGTCCGCCATTGCAGGAACGCCGCTTGCGCGCGGTCGCAGGCTGCAACCACATCAGCCGGCGTGGCTTGCGTGACGCTGCCAATAACCGACCCATCGATCGGCGAGCGGCTCTCCATTCCGCCACCACTTTCAACGCCGAGCGCACCGAGGATCTGGCGAGCTTCTTCGGCCGGGCTCATGCGGCCAAATCCTTCGCCTTCGATAGCGCGGCGACACCCGCATCGATCGTCTCGTCGCGCTTGGCGAAGCAGAGGCGGACCATATGCTTCATCTCCCCTTGTTCGGAGAAGGAAGACAGCGGGATGACCGCCACGCCTGCTTGCTCGACCGCGAGCTTTGCAAATGCCTCGTCATCGAGCGATATGCCCGAAGCGGCCAGGTCCACGCACAGGAAATAGGTGGAAGCGCTCGGCAGCACCGCATAGCCCGCCGTTTCGAGTCCACTGATCATGCGGTCGCGGGCTTTGGAGAAGCGCTCGCGCATCGGCTGCAACCACGCGTCACCCTCGGCCATGCCATAAGCGACTGCCGCTTGAAGGTTCGGCGCGCTGGCAAAGGTCAGGAACTGGTGCGCCCGCGCCGCCAAGGTCGCCATCTCCGGCGATGCGGCAAGCCATCCGATCTTCCACCCCGTCAGCGAGAAAATCTTCCCCGCCGACCCGCATTTGAATGTCCGCCCGGCCATTCCAGCCAGCGAGGCAATCGGCACGAAGCGTTGCCCGTCGAGCAAAATATGCTCCCAAACCTCGTCGGCGATCACGACCAGGTCATGCGCCACGGCGACTTCGGCAACGGCGGCAAGCTCATCCGCATCGAACAGCCGTCCGGTCGGGTTATGCGGATTGTTGAATATCAATGCGCGGGTTCGGGGCGTCACCGCCGCTTCCAGCGCCGAGCGTTCCACCCGCCAGCGGGGCGGCTCTAGCGCAACCTCCCGAACAATCCCGCCGGCCCGCCGGATCAGCGGCGCATAGGCGTCATAGGCCGGCGTCATGACGATCACTTCGTCGCCCGGCGAAACGGCCGCGAAGATCGCCGCAGCCAACGCCTCCGTGGCCCCGCTCGTCACGCAGATATTGTCCGCCGTGAGGTCGAGCCCCTGATGCCGCCCATAATGCGCCGCGACCGCCTCGCGCAGCGCGGGAAGGCCGCGCGACGGCGCATATTGGTTGCTGCCCTCGGTCACCGCCTTCGCCGCCGCCAGCAATATCTCGTCCGGCCAGCCGAAATCGGGAAACCCCTGCCCCAGGTTGACCGCACCATGCTTTGCCGCGGCGAGCGACATGCGCTCGAACACGCTGGTTTCCATCTGCTCGTAGAGCGGGTTCATTCTTCGGCTTTCAAAATCTGTTCGATCTCGGACGCGCCATAGCCAAGATCTTCGAGGATAGCGCGGCCATCCTGCCCTTCCCTGCGCGGCGGATCGGGCCGCTCGACCACCGTGTCCGAATAGCGAGGGGCGGGTGCGGGCTGGAACACGCCCTCGATGTCGACGAAAGTCCGGCGCGCGATATTGTGCGGATGCACGGGCGCTTCGCCCAGGTCGAGCACCGGCGCGACGCAGGCATCCGTTCCCGCAAAATGCGCCGCCCATTGGTCGCGCGTCCGCGAGGCAATGACCATCGCGATTTCCTCCCGGCCGGAACCGGGCCGAAGCGCCAGCCCCTTGAACAGCGCCTCCCGGAATTGCGGCTCGATCGCGCCGACGGACAGGAATTTGCCGTCCAGGCAGCGGTAGATGCCGTAAATCGCCTCGCCGCCGTCAAGCAGGTTCGATTCCCGCTCGTCGCGCCACAATCCGGCCGCGCGCAGCCCGTAGGTCAGCGCCCCGATCAGCGCCGTCCCATCGCTCATGGCTGCGTCGATGACTTGACCGGCACCACCCCGCTGGACGGCCAGCAAAGCAGAAACCATCCCGAACGCCAGCATCATGCCGCCCCCAGCATAGTCGCCCAGGTAATTAATCGGCGCCACCGGCCGATCCTTCGGCCCGATCCCATGGAGCAATCCGCTCAGCGCGATGTAATTGATGTCATGGCCGGCTTCGTTCGCCAGCGGCCCGTCCTGCCCCCAGCCGGTCACGCGTCCGTAAACCAGCTTGGGATTGGCCTTGATCAGTTCGTCCGGACCCAACCCCAGCCGCTCCATCACGCCCGGCCGATATCCTTCGACCAGGCCATCGGCACCGGCAGCCAGCCGCCGAACGACCTCACGGCATTCCTCCCGCTTCAAATCGAGTGAAATCGACCGGCGGTTGCGCAGCAGCGGGTCGTTGGGAACACCGATCATTCCGGCCCGCTCGACCCGGATCACCTCGGCGCCATGGTCGGCCAGCATCATCGCGGCGAACGGCCCGGGGCCAAGCCCCGCCATCTCGACGATCTTAAGTCCGGAAAGC
Organism: uncultured Sphingomonas sp.; assembly: GCA_946886645.1. The sequence goes on along the minus strand of CAMPIY010000003.1, from coordinate 16,376 downwards.
GGGCCAGCCATGAGCGGACGGTAGCGGCGCGGCGCTGGCTCGCAACCCTGTACGAAAATGCTGTCCTACAGCAGTCCGTTTGGCATAGCGTCGCAACGATGACCTTCGATCCCGCCAACCAATCCTATTTTCGGCTCGAAACGCTGCTCGCAACCGTGAACATTGTGAAGATTCGCCAACCATGATCCCGACTGAACGCGCCGTTTTCACGGATGATCACGCGGCATTCCGCGATACGGTCCGGCGGGTATTCGCCGACGTCATCGAGCCCCGCCTCGATGCGCACGAACAGGAGGGCATTGTCGAGCGCGAGGCGTGGGAAGGCGTCGGCGCGGCGGGCCTGTTGTGTCCACAGGTTCCGGAAAGTTACGGCGGCCCCGGCCTCGACTTCTCGTTCAATGCCATCGTCGGCGAGGAATTAAGCTATTTGGGTTCGGCCGCGGGCTTCACGCTGCAGTCGGACATCGTCGCGGACTATCTCGTCCACTATGGCAGCGAGGAGCAGAAGAAGCGCTACCTGCGTGGAATGGTCGCGGGCACCACCATCACGGCCATTGCCATGACCGAGCCGGGCGCCGGCAGCGATCTCCAGGGCATGAAGACTATTGCGCGCCGTGACGGCAACGGCTGGAAGCTTTCGGGCAGCAAGACCTACATCACCAATGGCCAGAGCGCGGACCTCATTATCGTCGCGGCCCGAACCACCGAGGAAGGTGGCGCCAGGGGCATTTCGCTGTTCCTGGTCGAGGAAGGCGACGAGGGTTTCAGCCGCGGACGCAACCTCGACAAGATCGGGCTTCACGGCAACGACACGTCCGAACTTTTCTTCGACGAGGTGAAGCTCCCCGCCGACCGCCTGCTCGGCGCCGAGAACGGCGGCTTCATCATGCTGATGCAGCAGCTCCCGCAGGAGCGGCTGTCAATCGCGGTGCAGGCGCAGGCCTCGGCCCAGCGCGCGTTCGACGAAGCGGTCAAGTTCACCACCGACCGCAAGGCGTTCGGCAAGCGCATCGTCGATCTTCAGAACACGCGCTTCACGCTCGCGAACCTTCAGGCGAAACTGCAGGTTGGCTGGGCGCATCTCGATTGGACCATCGCACGCCACGTCGCCGGGAAGCTGACTCCTGCCGAAGCGAGCGCGGCCAAGCTTTGGCACACCGAAATGCAATGGGACGCCTGCGACACGGCACTGCAACTCCACGGCGGCGCAGGCTATATGAACGAATATCCGATCGCGCGCCTGTGGCGTGACGCGCGGGTGGCCCGCATTTACGGGGGGACGTCGGAGATCATGAAGGAATTGATTGGCCGCTCGATCGCCACCGCGCCCTGACCGATTGGAATTTCGCACCGCATGGACTCGATCGATCCCGATATCCGTCAGCGCTTCGCAGATGCCCTCGCCAGCGGGGACATGTTTGCGTTGTTCGAGCAGACCAGGGAGGCAATCGGCAAATATCCCGACGATCCACAGGTCCGCTACCTGCAAGCTTTGGCGATGGCCCGGCTGGGCGATCCGGACGCGGCCCTACGGCTGTACGAACGCAACCGCGTCGAGGAAATCGGGGGTGAAGATGCGGTTGCACTGAAAGGCCGCATATTCAAGGACTTGGCGGCTAGCGTTACCGGGCCGCGCCAGGTCGAAATGTTTCGCCAGGCCAGCGCGGCCTATCGCACCGCCTACGAACTGTCGGATGGTTATTATTCCGGGATCAACGCCGCGACCACCGCTTTCCTGGCGGGTGACGTAGCCGAGGCGCATCAGCTCGCGACGGCAATCAGCAGCCGGCCCGACGTGGCCCAACCCGAAAGCTATTTCGCCGCCGCGTCGGGCGCGGAGGCGATGCTGGTGCGTGGCAAGGTTGCAAAGGCAACCGCGCTTTATGCCGACGCCAGCCAACGGCCCGACGCCTCGCAGGGCATGATCGCGTCGACCGCGCACCAGGTGAAGCTGATCGCAGAGCAACTCGACGCGCCGCAACTTGAAATCGACAGGTTGCTGGCGGCGATCCGGCCGTCCCCGGTGATCCATTATTGTGGCCATATGTTCCGCGCCGGGTGGATGTACGAGGCGGAACTGACCCAGCAGATCCGTTCGATCCTCGCCGAAACCGGCGCCTTGATCGCCTATGGCCCCCTCGCCTGCGGCGCCGATATTTTGATCGCCGAAGCAATTTTGGAGCTTGGCGGTGAACTCCACGTCGTTCTTCCTTTCGCCGAAGAGGATTTCCTTCGCACATCGGTGCGTGTCGGTGGTCCGGAATGGGAAGCGCGCTATGCCGCCACGCGCGACAAGGCCGCATCGATAACCTTCGCCACCCAGATGAAGTCGGTCGATGACGACGAGCTCTTCGCCTATTGCTCGAAGCTGGTGATGGGCCTTGCCCAACTGCGCGCTGGGATCATGCACACCGAGGCATTTCAGCTGGCGGTGTGGGACGGCCGGGCAGCCGGCGGGGTCGCCGGCACCGCCGCCGATTGCGCCGAATGGGCGAGACAGGGCGGCAAGACGCGGATCGTCCCAATTCCGGCAGAGCGCCCGCCGCTCGACGCCGCCATGGTGCTCGAAACCCATTCCAAGCCGCGTTGGGCGCTGCACTCCATCCTGTTCGCCGATTTCGCAGGCTTTTCGCGGCTCGACGAAGAGCATTTGTCCCATTTTCTGGAAACCGTCATGGGCCGGATCGCAGCAATCCTCGACCGGCATGGCGATGCGGTCCTGGCGCGGAACAGCTGGGGCGATGCTATCTATGCGGTGATCACAACGCCCGCCCAGGCGGCCGAGATCGCGCTTGAAATCCAGGGCGAGCTCGACCCTGAATCGCTCCAGGAAATCGGGCTTCCGGCGGGCGATGGCATGAGGATCAGCCTTCACCACGGGCCGATTTTCTCGCATTTCGACGCCGTGCAGAGCGGCAGGACTTTTTACGGAACGGAAGTCACGGTCGCGGCGCGCATCGAGCCGAGGGTCCCGGTCGGCGCCATCTACACCACCCAGCCCTTCGCTGCGATGATCGAGTCCGGACGCAACGACTATCATTTTGAATATGTTGGGAAGATGGATCTCGCCAAAAATTATGGCGTTCGCATCCTCTACCGGCTTGGAACCGGCAACGAATAGCATTTCCCGTTTTGATACAGCGGCATCTCGGAGAGCCCCGGCCAGCCGCCCGGCCCTCGACTTTTAATCCAGGTTAACGGACAATAACCAGGCGCTGTTCGAGTCGCTTAAGGGAAGTGCATCGCCACCACAGTGACCCGCCGGAATGGCCGGTGGATCGGCTGTGGTTCCCGCATGTGGTTCGATCTTGGGGGATTTGTGACCGGTAACGACATCTTCATTTCCTACTGCCGGGAGGAACGGTCCGCCGCGAAGCATTTCGCCGAATGCTTTGCGCGCGAAGGATTCAGCGTTTGGTGGGATGCCGTTCTTCGCTCGGGCCAGACCTTCGACGAGGTCATCGAAAAGGAATTGAGGGCCGCCAAGGCCGCCGTCGTCCTGTGGTCGCCGCGCTCCGTAACCTCGCGCTGGGTACGGGCAGAAGCCACGCTTGCCGATCGGGGCAACAAGCTGGTTCCGGTCATCATCGAAAGGTGCGACCTTCCCATCATCTTCGAGCTGACCCATGCCGCCGATTTGTCGAAATGGTCCGGCGATACGTCGGATCCCGCCTGGCAGACGCTGGTCAGCGACTTGCGCCGGCTGGTTGGGAACAGCGAAGAAGCGGCACCTGCCGAACCCAAAAAGGCGGAGGCTCCGAAAGAACCCGCGGCGGCCCCGGCCAAGGGACGCAGGGCGGAGGATGACGAGCTGATCCGCGCGCTGGAGCGGATCGCGAAGCCGCGCGGCCCCAGCCTGTTGGACCCGACCGGACAGGAAGAGGAGATGACCCAGTTCTTCCACGCATCCGATGTGCAGCGAATGCAGGAAGGCGATCGCTATCATTGCCTCCAGCGGCTCGATGACTCCCTGCCGGAGACCCGGTTCGTTATCACGCCCGCCGGCCTCACCATTGGCCGGTTGCCGCCGGCCGACATCATTGTCAGCGGATCCGCGGTATCGCGTTCCCATTGCAAGGTCGAACTGTCCGGAGACAAGTTGCGCGTCACGGACCTAAACTCAACCAACGGCACATTCATCGACAACAAGCGGATCGAGGGAAGCGAGATGCTGCCCGTCGGGTCAGTCCTTCGCGTCGGCAATGTGCTGTTCGAACATGAAGTCAGCGATCGCGCCGAACAGGAACATGCGAAGCTCCTGCGTTTCGCGCACGACCGCCGCCCGGGCGCGGCCCGCGCCGCCAAGTCATAACACCCACGGCCGGGCGGCCTAACTGCTCGACGACTGCTTGTAGAGGAAGTCTACATAGGCCTTGGTCTGGTTGGCCTGCTTCAACAGCTGGTCGAGTTCCCGATCGGTTCTTGCGCCGCGCAGGGAGTCCGACAGGTTGGCGAAATAGTTCTCGTAGCCTTTGGCGAGCTTGGCGTTTGCCTTCTGCGTTGCCGATCCACCCGAACCCATCGCGATGACCTGTTTCGCACGACTCCGGCCGTTCGAGATGATCGACCGGATTTGCGCGATTTTCGAGGCCGACGGCGCAGCTGACGCGGTTGCGGCAGGCGCCGCGGTCGTGGCGACGGGGGTTTGAACGACGGTCGTTGTCGGCCGTGTGCTCGTCGGAGTGGCGGCATTGGTAAGCCGGTCATCCGTCTTCTTGCTGGCGATTTGCGCGCTTGCCGAAGCCGCTGGAAGCGCTGCGGCAAACGCCTGCGACTTGGCTAGCGCATCGCGCGCCGCGGCAAGCGATCGCACGGGGTCCGTGGCGCTTGACGATGCCTGGACCGAGCCGCGCAAATCGGACAGCGCCGCGGCCACGCTACGCCCGGCTGCGCTGGCTGAAGCCGCGGTGGGCAATCGTTGGGCGCGCGCCTCCGCATCACGCAAAAGGGCATTCGCGAATTCGATGTTTGCGGCGGTGGCCGCACGCTTCATCTCGTCCGTCCGCGCGGTTGCCGTCGCCGACTGCGCGGGATCGTCGAGAAGGGAACGAAGCTCGACCAGCTGCTTGTCCAACTGCTCACCGGCCGCGACAAGTCCGTTCACCGCGGTGGCCGGCGCGCCGGCCGCCTTCGCTTCACCGGCCAGCGCCCGCTCATCCGCCGCGATCGCGACAATGTCGGTCATCTCGACCGGGATCGGGCCGGATTCGGTCAGCGCGGGAATGGCGTCATAACCTTCGTTGCTATTCGAACCGCCCCCGAAGACGACGAATGCCCCCGCGATTACGGCAAGCACGCCGCCCGCGCCCCCCAGCGCCGCCACGCGCGGCTGCTTGTACCAGGGTGGCGCATCACCCTTCGCATCCTGCTTCGCCTTGGCTGCGGGCGCTTTTTTCTCCGGCTCGACCTTGGGCACGTCCAATAGCGCCGCGGCCTTTCTGTCCTCCGGCACGGCCTCTGGCTCGATTGCTGGAGGCGGAAGTTCCTGCTCGACCGCCTTGGCAATTTCGTCGGGATCGATCGCCTCGAGCTTCTTCTTTTTCGAAGTCTTGGTTTCCTGCCCGGCGCGCTTGAACTTTACCTCGCGCGGGTCTGTCGGGACACCGGTTTCCAGCGTTTCCTGTTCAAAGCCGGAAGTCGGCGTCGCGACCGGGATGATCCCGTCGGTCGCCACTTCATGCGCGAAGAAGCGCGTCGCCTCGTCTTCTCCGCCAGCAACGTCCAGCTCGTCCTTCTTGCCGAACATCGTGAGCCAGTCGCGGATCGACTGCGGCCGTTCGTCCGGCCGGATGGTCATGCCGGCGTCGATCGCCTGCAAAAATTTCTTGCTGAAGCCCGGCCAATGTCCATCCGCCAGCGCCGTTCCCAATCCGCCATGCAGCCGCTCGAGCACCTCCGGCGGCTTCTCGCCAGTCACGCATTCGAACATGACGACCGAAAGCGCGTAAATGTCCGTCCACGGTCCTTGGTCGTAGGTTTTCACATATTGCTCGACCGCCGCGTAAGGCGGCGTGTGGAACGTTACGGACGTGCTCGTCGCCTCCGCGGCCTCAAAGCGGGCCGAGCCGAAATCGATCAGGACCGGACGATTGTCGTCGTTGATCAGGATATTCGGCGGCTTGATATCGCGGTGGAGCACACCGACGCGATGGGCCCGGTCGAGACCCTCGGCGATCGGCTTGATGATGTTCCACAGGCTGCGCTCATTGAAGCGCCTGCCCTCTTTCAACAGCTTGGAAAGGGAGACTCCGTCCTCGAAGTCCATCACCATGTAGGCGGTGCCGTGGATCTCGAAGAGCGCGCGGACGCTGACGATGTTGGGATGCCGCGTCGGCGTCGACAGGTTCCACAGCAGCTTCGCCTCTTCGACGAATTTCTTCAGCCCGAGAGCATGGACCTCTTCGACGTCCGAGCCGATCGGAACGACCGTGTCCTCGGCATCGCGCTCGCTGATCGCACTGGGGAAATATTCTTTAATCGCAACAAGTTCGCCGAAGTAGATTCCGCGACCCTTGTAGACGATGCCGAACCCCCCAACGCCGAGAACGTCTTCCAACCGCCATTCGCGGATGATCGTCCCCGCGGGCAACGCCTTGTTGCTGTACGCCTTGCTCACTGCCGATTTCCTTTCGGCCGGTATGTGAATTAAGGAAAAGTAAATCGCATGAACGGGCGGCGATTGCTAGTCTCGCGTTTCCGTATGCAACCGGGGGAGCCCATATGGTCTTCGAATGCGTCAGCCGGACCCATGTGGGATGCCGCCGCAAGGTGAACGAGGATGCGCTTGCCGTCCGGACCGAACGCGGTCTGTGGGCGGTCGCGGACGGCATGGGCGGGCATGAAGCCGGCGACGTCGCGAGCTCGAAAGTCTCGGAGGCGCTGCTTCGACTTCCGGTCACTTATGGTCTCGACAATATGGTCGAAGCGGCCATTGCCGCTCTCCAGCGCGTCAATGCCGAACTGATCGACCTGGCCGGATCGGCCGACCTCAAGCGGGCGATCGGAAGCACTGTCGTCGGCCTGGCGATCGCCGGCGACCAGTATCGATGTTTCTGGGCCGGCGACAGCCGCGCCTACCTCGTGCGGGATGGCGAGATCGCCCAGATTTCCCGCGATCACAGCATGGTCCAGGACCTTGTCGACGCGGGATTGCTGGCGCCCGAAGATGCGGAAGGGCACCCGCAGGCCAACATCATCACGCGCGCCGTCGGCGTGAACGAGCAGCTTCGCGTCGACACCGTCCAAGGCGAGGCCCGGCCGGGCGATCAATTTCTGCTGGCCAGCGACGGACTGACCAGGCTGGTCAACAACCAGGAGCTGGCAACGGTCCTGACGCTGCGAGGCCCCGAACCGGCGGCCGATTTCCTTATCCAGACGGCTTTGGATCGCGGCGCCCCGGACAATGTGACGGTGGTGATCGTCAAATTGACGTGAGCCTCTTCGCTACCAATGGAGCGGGAGAAGGAGTTCCAGCCGGTTGCCCTGGTCCGTAACGCGGTAATCGACCAACTGCGCCCATGCTCGAACAATCCCGATGCCGGCCCCTCCCCCGCGATCGGGCATCTCGACCGGCCGTGGCGCTTCCCAGGGATCGAACGGCACTCCGGGATCGATCAGGACCACGCCAATCCCGTCGGCCTCGCTGCTCAGAGTCACTTCCACTTCGTCATGCTCGGCCAGACCGCCATGATCATAGAGGTTGGCGACAAGCTCCTCGATCACAATGCACAGCCGAGCCAGTTCTTCGCCCGCGAGCCATTGCGCATTTCCGAATTCCCGCGCGGCATCGGATGCCAGGGTCACGGCGTCCCTGCCCCGCACCCGGCGGGTAATACGATCCAAATCGGAGTCGCGCGTGCCCATCGGATTCGCTATGTCACGTTACCGAAACGGTTGGGAGACCCGCCATGCTTCGCTTGCCCTTGGCCCTTGGTGCTGTTGCCCTCTTCGCCGCATCGCCCGTCGCCGCGGAAATCGCGCGGATCAAGCAAAGTAGCGGATCGGCGCTGGTGGAACGCAACACCCAACGACTCAAGGCGGCGCCTGGTTTGCAATTGCTGGCCGGCGACCGCCTCGTGACCGGCAAGGACGGGCGGATGAGCCTGACCTTCATCGACAACACCCGCTTCGCTGTTGGCCCCAACAGCCGGGTTTCCGTCAGCGAATTCCAATATGACCGGACGCGGCAAAAAGGCTCCTTCGTCACAAAGGTCGACCGCGGGTCGCTGGCCATCGTGTCGGGCAGGATCGCGAAATCCGACCGCGACGCCATGAAGGTCCGGACGCCGAACAGCCTGCTTGGCGTTCGCGGCACCAAGTTCATTGTCGCGGTTCCAAAATGATCCGCGTCGGCCTGACCATCTTCATCATCACCCTCGGCGGCTGCGCGACATCGTCGCTGGTCCTCCTGCCCGATGATGAGGGCCATCAAGGCGCGGTGGCAGTGCTTGAGTCGGGCGGCGCTCCGACCGACGCAGTTATTGCCGAGGGGAATAGCCGCACCAAGCTCGGCACGAGGAACCCGGCGGCGAAACCGCTGGGACCCGACGGGCTCAAGAAGCAGGAAGCCGCACTTCTGACGGGCCTGCCTCCGCCGGCGAAAAGCTTCCTTCTCTATTTCGAGCAAGGAACCACGACATTGACGCCGCAGTCGGCCGACGTGCTGACGGCGCTCCGTGCCGAAATCGCAGGAAGGTCCGGCCCTGAAGTAGAGGTGATCGGTCATACCGATACAGTCGGGAGCGAAGCGGATAACGACCAGCTGTCGGCCAAGCGCGCGGAGGAAGTGTTAACCTGGCTTGCCTCCCAGGGATTCGACCGGTCGATGATGAGCGCGGTCGGGCGCGGTGAGCGGCAGCTGATGCAGCCGACGATGGACAATGTCGACAACCCGGCCAACCGCCGGGTCGAGGTTATCGTCCGCTAGTGCCCAGATAGCGCACGACCATCACCGTCAAGTCGTCGGTCGCCTCGGCGCCATCTTCGAAACGCCTGACTTCATCCTGAATGGCATCGCATATGGCGCTCGCGCTGCCGGCCTTCAGCGCCTTGCCGGCGAGGAGGCGGTTGCCGCCGAACAGCGCTCCTTCGGAATTCTGGGCTTCGGTCACGCCATCGGTGACCAGCACCAGCGTTTCGCCAGGCGCCAGCCTCAGCGTTTCGGTCGGGTAGGTGAAATCGACCACGGAGAATGGCGGGCCTCCGTCGAGCCGGACCCGATCCGCATTGCCGTCGGCCGATACGATGATCGGATCCTCGTGACCGGCGCAAACCGCGCGAACCTCACCCGATTTGAGGTCCAGGATGGCGAGCAGCATCGTTACGCTCATCGCCTCGCCATAGTCGTTCAATAGGTCTTCGTTGATCGTGGCGGCGATGGCGGCCGGGTCGGTTGCGTTCCTGGCAAGAGCCGTGCCCGTCAACGCCTTCGACATCGCCATGAACAGGGCCGCGGGCACCCCCTTCCCCGTCACGTCCGCGATGGCGAGCGCGAGATGGTCTTGCCCGATCTTCACCGCATCGTAGAAATCGCCGCCGATCGACCGGGCGGGCTCCAGCAGCGCATCGACATCCACGCGCGGGTCGATGCCGCGCAGCCGCTCCCGCGGCGGGACCATACCGAGCTGGATTGACCGGGCCGCCTGAAGCTCGCCTTCCGTCGCTGCGGCGGCGACCCGCTCCTGGATCAATGCCTCCCGAAGTCGTTCGCGGTCGATCCTCGCCAAAGCAAACAGGGCAATGGCGACGCCAGCGACCGCTCCGCCGCCAATAAGCATCGGTCGTGCGGGGTCGAACAGGATCGAGCCTCTCAAAAAAGCGAGCCAAGCGATGACCGGCACGGCAATGAAGACGACACCGAGCGCGATCCGGTAGGTTCGCCCGAACAGCGCATTGCCGAGCGCAAGCATCGCCAGCAGTCCGCCCGCGGCCCATTCCATCGGCGGGGCCCAACCCGGCCGCTCAAGCCAGCCGCCGCGAAGCATGGCATCGATGGCCTGGGCCTGGATCAGCGGACCGAATTCTTCGGCGGCGATCGGGGTCGCCGCAATGTCGGACGTGCCCTCCGCCTGCATCCCGATAACGACCGGCTTTCCGGCGAATTCGTCGCCCTTCAGGTCATATCTTCCGATCACGTCCCCCGCCGAGGTAATTTTTTCTCTCGGGAAGCTGCCGAAGCGCAAAAGCATATGCCCGTGCCGGTTGACCGGAATGGTCCGTCCGTCGAATTGGACGGCGGCCGGCGATGTTCGGATTTGATCGGCGCCGGCGGTAAGGCGGGCGACTTCAAGCGCGAACCCCGGACGCGGTTTGCCTGCCGCGCGCATGACCAGTGGAATACTGCGCGTGACGCCGTCCGGGTCTGGCTTGCCATTGGCCAGCCCATGACCGAGGGCGACATCGTCCAGGACCGGGATGGCCCCAAGCTCGCCCCGCCAGCCATCCACCTCGGGCGGGAGCGCGCCGATTATCGGCGCATCGATCAGCACGGGCTCGGTCTGCTGAACTTCCCCCGTGCCTGCGTGCGCCAATACCACCGGCGAGGCGCCGATGACCTTGCCGAAAAGCTCGTCCATCGGCTCAAGTGCCTGGACTTCGGCCGCAGCTTCCTTGCTGAGCTCGGGATAGAGCGACACGAAAGTTTCCGGCCTGACGCGGTCCTGTTCCGACAGGAGGATATCGAACGCGATAACCTTGGCGCCGCGATTGTTCAGCTCTTCCGTAAGGCGGGCGAGATAGTAACGCGGCCACGGCCAGGGACCGACCGCCGCGATGCTCTGATTGTCGATCATCACCACCCGGACATCGGTCGCGGAGAGGTCGCGCGGGCTCGCCGCCTGCCAGCTGTCGAACACCGTGTTCCGCATCCGCTCGCCAAGAAGCAGGCTGAGCAGGACGGCGATCAGCGTGCCCGCCAACCACGTCGCGACGACACGGCGGCCGGGGCGTCTGGGCCTAGAGCCGGACTTCGAGCCCGTCATAAGCGCAAATCACTTCGAGCGGCGGGCCGTTCCTGGTCAGTTCCTCATAGCGGATGCTTTCCTCGTGCATCCGCTGGATGTCCTCATCCTGATAGGTGGGTTCATGGTGGAATAGCGCCAGGCACTTCGCCTGCGCTTCGTGACAAAGGTCGATCGCCACCAGGTTGCTGGAATGGCCCCAGTCTTCCTTCATCGAAACGCTGTCGGCCAGCGAATACATGGTGTCGCAGATCACGAGGTCGGCGTCGCGGAAGAAGCGGATGAAACTTGCCTCGTCCTCCATATTGTCCGGCTTATGCTCGCTGTCGGTGCTGTAGATCGCCGTTCGCCCGTCGCGATCCGTGAAGCGGTAGCCGTAACTGACGTGGGAGTGTTGCTGCCGCGCGGTTTCGACCTGCACACCGTCGACTTCGTAAGGCTCGCCTGGGGTGAGTTGCACGAACTGGATGTCGGCGCGCAGCCAGTCGAACGGCACAGGAAAGCTGATCTCCTCCTGCTGGCGCCGAAGCGCATCCTCGGCGTCCGGGTGCGCCGAATGAATTCTGATCGTTGCCGTCGGATCGAACGCCGGCGCGAAGAAGGGGAAGCCCATGATATGGTCCCAGTGCAGGTGGGACAGGAAGAAATTGTAGGTTTTGCGGTGGCCTTCAGCGTTTCGCCGGATCGAATCCAGTCCGAACTGTCTAAGCCCACTTCCCATGTCGCAAATGAAATAGGTGCCCTGCCCCGCCTCAAGCTCGACGCAAGGCGTTGCGCCGCCATAGGTGGCGCCGGCGGCAAACCCGAGTTCGCTGACGAAACTCTCCGCCTCGGCCGCATCCGCGAACCGTTTCCCATTGGCAGCCATGACAGCACGAACGACTTTCTGCCGAATGGTATCGGCGGTCGGCGCAACCGGAAGCGATCCTCGAGTACCCCAGAAACGCACGAGCATTGAGCGTCCCCTCCGCTTCCTTGAGCGCCCTAGCGCTTCACTTCGACCGTTTCGGTAATCGTGAACAGCTTGTCGTACCGGCTGATGGCCAGGATTTCGCGCATCACCTCATTGGGCGAGGCCAGCCAGATCCTGATTTCCGTCTCGTCCGCCTGGCGCTTCGCGACGGTCAGCGCGCGAAGGCCGCGCGATGACATATAGTCTAGCGCGCCAAGGTCGATAACCAGATCGCCAATCTCCGCTTCGCGCGCCTGTTGGATCGCTTCGCTCAGGGCCGCCCCGAAGGCCTCCCAGCTGGATTCGTCGACCCGCCCGCTAACCCGGACGATGATGGCTTGGTCACGACGATCGAGTGAATATTCCATCCATCGCCCCTCCGAAGCGCTCGAGCGCGACGGAATATGGTTATCGCTAATCGCTGCCAATGCAAATCGGCGGAAAACCGAATGGCGTTCGCCGGCCTGAAGCCTACCCCTTGTCCGCCGACGGGCGTGCGAAGCGCGACAAGACCAACAGCCCACCGCTCGCGACGACGGTCGAGACCAGGCCGAGCCCGAAAAACGTCGATGCCGGGATGGCCAGCCAATAGGCTCCCATGAAACCTGCGAGGAGACTGCCGAGGAATTTGGCGATGTACCAGCCGCCCATTGCCGTCGCTGCGAAGCGGACAGGCGACAGGGTCGCAATGAGCGTCAGTCCGACCGGTAGGACGAACAGCTCGCCCAAGGTCAGCAGGAAGAAGTAGGTGACGACCCAGAGCGAACTGACCTGCGCGCCCTCCGGTCCACTGTCGATCGCGGCGAGCACCATCACCAGCATCGCGGCGCTCGCTATCAGGCATCCGACCGCCATCCGGCGGAGCAGATGGCTTACGGTTTCCTTGGTCCTCCCCTTCCTCCAGATGCGGATTAGCAATGGCGTGCCCAAGATGATCAGCAGCGGGTTGATCGACTGGAACCAGGTCGCCGGGATGGTCAGGCCGAGGCCGAGCAGGTCGATCGAGCGGTCGGTCCGGTCCGCCACCCATAAGGCGATCACGTTTCCGCTCTGCTCATATCCGACACGAAACAGCACGATCATGGCCACCATCAGCAGGAGAATGACGACATGTTCGCGCACGACGCGCGCTGTCGACGCCGTGGTTTCGGCAATCACTTGCGACCGCTTCACGTCGGGCGGAAGCATCCTTGAGAAGCTGGTATAGATGATGAGGCCGATGGCCATTCCCACCCCAGCCGCGCCGAACCCCCAATGCCATCCGTAGAGTTCGCCCAGCGTTCCGCAGACCAGCGGGGCGAGCAGCGCACCCAGGTTGATGCCCATATAATAGGCGCTGAAGGCGTGCGCCTTGCGAGGGTCGTCGTCGGCGTAAAGATCGCCCACCTGGATGGCGAGCGGCGGGAGGAAGAGCCCGTTGCCGATCGCGACCAGGACGAGCGCGGGGAAGAGCAAGGATTCCGAAGCCATCGCGAAATGGCCCAGCATCATCGAAACACCGCCGATGATCACGCTTTTGGTGCGCCCCAGCCATCGGTCGGCGATCAGCCCGCCGATGAACGGGCTGAAGAAGGCCGCCGCGCCATAGGCACCGTAGATCAGCGACGACTTGGCCTGGCTGAAACCCAGATGCTTGGTCATATAATAGACCAGCAGCGCCTGCAGCCCGAAGAAGGAGAACTCGGCCCACATCTGCGTCGAAAACAGGACGGTCAGGCCGGGCGGGTGCCCGAACAATGTGCGGGCCGGCTTGGCTGTCGCTGCGCTCGCGCCGGCCCGGTTCATAGGATCAGTAGTTCAGCGATGCGGTCAGCAGCCCGAGGTCGAGCGCCAGCCAGGCAAGGAACGCCGCCGACAGCGCGATCAGGATGGCCCAGATCGAGGCTATCCGGTGCCGCCCAGGCGCCCTCACGACGCCGTAAGCATTCCAGATCGCCAGCACCGTCCCGGCGATCGCCACGATCAGCAACAGCTGAAGCAGGCGCATCCAGCCATCCATCCCGCCGTTGAGCGCGGTCAGATCCTTGTCGATAGCCATGACGATGCCGAGCCATCCCACCAGGAGAAGAATGAACAGCCAGGCCGTGACCCGCGTCGCGCGATGGAGGGACAGCGACCGCCCGCTCAGCGGCGATGAATAGTTGTAGCGCCTCCTGATCAGCGCAACGATCGGCCAGCCCAACGCGGCGACGAACATGACCAGCAGCGCGATGCCCGCGACCGGAGAAATCCATCCCGCATTCAGCGACGCCGGCGCCGGCAGGAATTCGATGATCGGCGCGAACGGCGTGATCGAGAACATCTTCACGCTGCCGTCTTGGTTGACGACGGCCTGGAGCTTGTCCGACCCGTTCGCATCCTGCCACAGCCACGGTCCGATCGCGCGCCATTTGCGCGGCGATCCGGCAGCGTCGGTGAGCGTGGAAACGACCAGGTTATTATCCTCGTCGAGCGTGACGCTGGTCTGCCCGAGCAGGGTCACGAGTCTGAGGAAATTGAACCCGCCCGCGCGGCTGCTGACATAATGGCCCGCCAGTGCCTGGCCATGGGCTTTCGCCGTAGCGGCCGTCGGCAGGGTGGGCTCCGGCGCCGGGAAATAGCGGTCGGTAAATTCCTCGAACAATTGGCCGCGAAGTGAATGCCCTGCCGCACCCTTACCCAGGCTGTTGAGCGAAATGTACAGCCCGACATTCTTGTCGACGAACAGGTGAAGGTCGGAATGGAAATAGATGGTGTCGCCGCCATGCCCGACGATGTTCAGCCCGTTCCGGTCCTCATGGTAGAAACCGAGCGCCATTCCGGGCAGCGCCGAATAGGGATTGGGCTCCGGTGCATACATCTGCCGGCTGAGCGCGGGGTTGAGTAGGGCTCCGCCGAGATGCGCGATCATAAACCGCCCCATGTCCGCGCCGGTCGCGGCAAGCGCACCGGCTGGAGCCATGGGGATAACCTCATAGGCTTGTGGCTTGTCCGACCCATATTCGTAGCCCTGGGACATGATCGGTGCGAACCGGGCCGGTAGCGGTTGGTCGAAGGTCGAATGCTGCATACCCGCCGGCTGCAGGATGTGGCGCTGGATATATTGATTGAACGGCTCGCCCGAAACGCGCTGGACGATGTAGCCCGCCAGCGAGGCGCCATAGTTGGAATAGGCATGCATTGCCCCCGGCGCATAGATGCGTTCCGGAACCCAGCGAGACAGCGCCTTGTCCAGCGCCTGCGGCGGCTGCTTGTCGAAGTTGATCAGATATTTCGCCGTCTCCGCGAAGCCGGCGGTGTGCGTCATCAGGTGGCGCATCGTGATCGGCTTTCCGAATTTCTCCGGAATCTTGAAATCCAGATAGGTGTTGATGTCCTTGTCCAGGTCGATCTTTCCTGCCTGCACCTGCTGCATGACCGCGGTCCAGGTGAACAGCTTCGAGACCGAACCCGGCCGGAACAAGGTCAAGTTGGGATCGACCGGCTTGCGCGACTTGACGTCGGCATAGCCGAACCCGCGCATCGTGACCGGCTGGCCGTCCTTGACGACCACGACCACTGCGCCGGGAATTCCGCCGGCTTTCAAGGCGTAGGGCATGAAGCCGTCGAGCCATGCATCGACATCGGCCTGGGTCAGTTCATGTGCGGAAGCAGGCCCTCCCGTTTTTGCCGGCGCCTGCGTCGGCAGGACGGCGGCCGTGGTTTTGGTGGGCTGCAACTGTGTCGGCGACTGGGCCGTTGCCGGAATTGCCAGCGCCGCCATCGCCGTGAGCGCCCACTTCATCCATCGCATCATCATATCCCCCTAGTAGCGCACGCCGAGCGACAGCCCGAAGGTTCGCGGCATGATGACGGCTGCTGCCAAATCTCCATTGAAGGCTCCGAACGCGCCGATGTTCACAATGGCCCGGGAGTCGGTCAAGTTGCGCACGAATGCATCAATGCGGAACTTGCCCACATCGACACCGGCATGAGCATCGATCTGGCTGAATGAATCCAGCTTGTGCTGAGGTGCAGCCGGCACATCCGGAGCGGGCGGCGGATTGAAGTCGGAAAATCGGCTGCCCGTATAATGCCAGCTAATCCCCGCCCGGCCGGTCACCGACGCGCTCAGCGGATGCTCATATTCGGCGCCAATCGTGCTTTGCCATTTCGGATTGTAGGGCAGCCGATCCCCTTTGAGTCCGCCGGCGAGTATCGCGTCGTCCGTCAGCTCGGCGTCGACATAGGCGCCATTGGCGTAGAGCGAGAGGGAGCGGCTCGGGTTCAAGCCCGCCGAGAACTCGATACCCTTGCTGCGCGCGCCGCCGCCGTTGGTGTTCACGCCGAATTGGCCCAGCTGGACGAGCAGCTGAATGTCCTTCCAGTCGGTCCGGAAGGCGGTCAGCTCCAGCGTCCACAGGCGGTCGGGCGCCTGGGTCTTCAGGCCCACTTCGTAATTGATGGTCGTATCGGGGCCGAACTGCCGCGGAACGGCGTCGGGAGCG
>CAMPIY010000002.1 GCA_946886645.1 uncultured Sphingomonas sp. | reverse complement strand
TAGCCGCTTCGACCCGGCCCGCTCGTGAAGATCGTCGACGTTCTGCGTGACGAGGAGCAGCCCGCCGGGCCATTCGGCGTCGAGCCGCGCCAGCGCGCGGTGCGCCGCATTGGGCTCGACCTCGGCCAGCCGCGCGCGGCGGGCATCGTAGAAATGAAGCACCGTCGCCGGATCGCGTGCGAACGCCTCGGGCGTGGCGACGTCTTCGACGCGGTGCCCTTCCCACAGACCGTCGGCCGCGCGAAACGTCTGCAGCCCGCTCTCGGCGCTGATTCCGGCACCGGTCAGGATGACGAGGCTGCCCATGCCGCGCATCAGCTTTTGAGCGAAATCCAGGTCGCGCGAGCGGCCGCGACCAACTCCCCCGCCTCGTCATGAATGGCGGTGCCAACGTGATGCTTTCGCCCGTCGTGCGCGATTGCCCAGCCGCTGACGACCAGCGGCTCGCCCACCGATGGCCGGCGATGGACCACCGCGCCGATCCGGCCGAGCAGCGCCATCCCCGCCGCGTCGCGCACCGACCAATAGCCGGGACAGTCGAGCGCCGACCAGAGGAACTCGCTTCGCACCAAACCTTGTTGATCGCCCCGTCCCTCATCGGGCACCCACGAGGCCGCGACATGGCCTTCGGAGATGCCGCCGGGGAAGATGCGCAATCCGTCGCCATCCGCTCGCTCGGGACCGCAAACGAAGCAGCCCGGGAACAGATGATGCTTATGTCCGACGTAACGCGGCTCGGCCGCTTGCGCCTCCCTGGCTGAAGGCGGAGGCGGAATGTCGACCTCGATCTCCGAGCGAACCGCGGTGGCGATGATCGTCTCGCCGGCCATCATCCGCGCCTCGTTGCCGTCGACCTCGATCTCGAGATCGACGTCCAGCGGCGGCGGCGAGCGCAGCATGACCTCGCAACCCGACCCGCCAAGCGCGCCTGCCAGCACGCCCGCGACATAGCCGCCATTGCCGCTGTCGGGCGGCCCGCGGAAGCGGCGATCTATCTGGACGATCACGTTTATTTGCCCTCCCTTGCTGTTGACAACAATGTAAGCCCGGCCCACTTTGCCGGGATGGTCGCCGACGCATATCATCACAAGATCGGCATCCTGCCCGCCGACATCGACCATATGGGTCATGTCAACAACAGCGTGTACCTGAAATGGGTGCAGGAGGCAGTGGTCGAATTCTGGGAGAAGGTTGCGCCGCCCGAAGCGGTCGCGCGGCACCTGTGGATCGCGCTCAGCCATGAGATCCAGTATCGCCGTCCGACCTTCCTCGACGATTTGGTCGTCGCGGACGTCATCGCGGAGCGGGTCGAGGGCGCGAAGGCCTTCTTCACCACCGTTATCAAGCGCGGCGAAGATGTGCTGGCCGAGGTCAGGAGCCAATGGTGCTGCCTCGACGCGGTCACGAAGCGCCCTGCCCGCCTGGCGCGCGACATTGCGGCGAGATTCCTGCCCGAAGCCTAGTTGCAAGGCACGCGTCCGAGGCCCACTGCTTCCGCATGAGCAATGGCAGGATTCGCGTCGGTATCGGCGGTTGGGACTTCGATCCCTGGCGGGATAATTTCTATCCGAAGGGCCTGGCCAAGCCGAAGCAGCTTTCCTTCGCCTCCGAGCGGCTGACTGCGATCGAGATCAACGCGACCTATTATCGCAGCCAAAAGCCGGAGACCTTCACCAACTGGGCCAAGGCGGTCCCCGATGGATTCCAGTTCGCGGTCAAGGCGTCGCGCTTCGCCACCAACCGGAAAATCCTGTCGGAGGGCGCGGAATCCATCGAACGATTCCTGAACCAGGGCATTAGCAGCCTGGGGGACCGCCTCGGGCCGATCCTGTGGCAGTTCATGGCGACCAAGAAGTTCGACGCGGACGAGTTCGCGGCCTTTCTAAAGTTGCTTCCCGAGAAGCAGGATGGCTTGCCCCTCCGCCACGCGCTGGAGGTCCGGCACGAAAGCTTCCGTGATCCGGCCTTTTTCAAGATGGCCAAGGAAGCCAACGCCGCAATCGTCTTCGCCCACAGCGAGCAGTTTCCAGAAATCGACGAGCCGACCGCGGATTTCACTTATGCGCGGCTCCAGCAATGCGTCGAGGATTGCCCGACCGGCTATGACTCCACGGCGCTCGACGGATGGGCCGAACGCGCCAAGAATTGGCAGAAGCGCGGCGATGTGTTCGTCTTTTTCATTTCAGGCGCGAAGGTCCGCGCTCCAGCCGCGGCGCTGGCATTGCAGGAGAAGCTCGGCATTGCGCCCGCCTGAGCCTTCCGCCATCACCCGCTGATGCGCACCGATCAGCAGCCCGTCCGCATCGCCCTGTTCGCGCCCGAGGGGCGGATGGGAAAAGCGATTGCCGCGGCGATCGAGCAGGATCCCGGCTTCCACCTCGATAATGACAATGGCGAGGTGCTGATCGACTTTTCGGCACCCGATGCTCTTCGTTCGAGCCTGGACCGGGCTGTTTCGGCGGCCGTTCCGCTTCTTGTCGGGACGACCGGCCTGATTGCCGAGCATGAGGCGCTAATTGCCGAGGCGGCAAAGGCCATCCCGATCCTTAGGGCACCAAACACCTCATTGGGCGTCGCGTTGCTGGCGGACATCACCGAACGCGCCGCGCGGGTGCTTGGCGCGGAGCAGTGGGACATTGAGATCGTCGAGGCGCACCACAACAAGAAAGCCGATGCGCCGTCGGGAACCGCTCTCCATCTTGGCGAGGCTGTAAAGCGCGGCCGAGGTCGATCGACCGAAGAGCGTGGCCGCAACGGCGTCGGCCTGAAGCGCCAGACTGGCGCGATCGGCTACTCCGCCATCCGCGGCGGCACGGTCGCGGGCGACCATGACGTGATGTTCCTGGGTCCGGAAGAGCGGCTGATCCTGTCACACCGGGCCGAGAGCCGGGCCATTTTCGCGCGGGGGGCGCTGGCGGCGGCGAAATTCCTGAAGGGAAAGCCGGCCGGATTATACTCGATGCGGGACGTCATCGACGCCGCATGAAAAAGGCCGAGGTCTTCGAATTTTATCGGCGGCTGGCGGAGAGCAATCCGGCGCCGGAGACCGAGCTTGAATATGTGAACCCCTACACGCTGCTGGTCGCAGTGGCGCTGTCGGCGCAGGCGACCGACGTGGGGGTGAACAAAGCTACTCGAAGCCTATTCGCGAAGGTGAAGACGCCGGAGGCAATGCTGGAATTAGGCGAAGAGGGCCTGAAGCAGCACATCAAGACGATCGGCCTTTACAACACCAAGGCGAAGAACGTCATCGCCGCGGCGCGCATTCTGGTCGACGAGTTCGGCGGCGAAGTTCCGCGCGAGCGTGACCAACTGGAAAAGCTCCCCGGCGTCGGGCGCAAGACCGCCAATGTCGTGCTCAACGTCGCGTTCGGCGAGCCGACGATCGCCGTCGACACGCACATCTTTCGCGTTTCCAACCGCACCGGCCTGGCGAAAGGTAAGACCCCCCTTGCAGTCGAGTTGAAGCTGGAAAAGGTGACGCCCAAGCCATTCGTCACCCACGCCCATCACTGGCTGATCCTGCACGGCCGCTACATCTGCAAGGCGCGCACGCCGGAATGCTGGCGATGTCCGGTGATCGACCTGTGCGCCTACAAGCCGAAGACGCCCGCTCCTAAATCCAGCGGCGCTCCAGCCGGTCGCTAAGCCCGGTCAGCAATTCATATTGCGACAGGCCCGACGCTTCGGCCGCGGACGGCAAATCGTAGTCGAGCGTAACCCAATCGCCCTCGCGAAGGCCGGGCGCGGCGCTGGCATCCAGCGCGATGAGGTCCATCGAGACCCGCCCGATCAGCGGCAGCGACCGTCCTTCAGCCGAGCCTTTCCCGGCAAAGCAGCGGAGGTAGCCGTCGGCATAGCCGATGTTGACGATCGCGGCCTCCGTATCGGCAGTCGCGGTCCAGGTTGCGCCGTAGCCGCAGGTTTCCCCGGCCTTGATCGTACGGCGTTGGACGATCTCGGCTTCGGGATAGGCGACCTGCGCAATGTGCCCGATCGCCTCCTCGCGCGGAATGCCTCCGTAGAGCGCCAGGCCCGGTCGGACGAGGTCGAAGGCGTAATCGGGCCCAAGGCAGGTGCCGGCGCTGTTGGCCAGGCTGTAGCGCCGAGCTGTCGCCGTCGCAGCCACCGCCGCGAAGCGATCGCGCTGGACAGCGTTCATGGCGCTCTCTTCGTCGCCGCAGGCGAGGTGGCTCATGAGCGTTTCGATGGTCAGACCGTCGAGCAGCTGGATTTCTTCCGGACGCAGCCCCAGCCGGTTCATGCCGGTGTCGATCATGACATCGCAGGGCGCGTCCCGCGCGATTTCCTTCCACCGCGCCACTTGGACAGCGGTATTGAGCACCGGCCGCGCGTCGATCGACAGCGCGGCTTCCACATCCTCCAGACCGACCCCGTGAAGGACGCTCAGTTGGGCGCTGGCAGGCAACGGCCCCAAGGCCTCGGCCTCGGCCCATGTCGACACGAAAAAGTCGCGGCATCCTGCTTCGGCCAACAGCCGCGTAACCTCTATCGCACCGAGACCATAAGCGTCAGCCTTCACCGCGGCTCCCGCGACGGTTCCGGCGGTGCGCTGGAGCCAGCGCCAATTATTCTGAAGTGCCGAAGAATCGAGGCGAAGGCGGAGCGCGTGGTGAGTCACCAAGCCGCCCTAGCTAGCTGCCTAACTCTCGTCGAGAGCGGCTTTAGCTTGCTCCCAGTTGCGTCCGTCAAACCGTTCGATCGCGAGGTCGACCGGCTGGTCGAGGCAATTGGCGTTTATGCTCCACGCGTTGGGGTGACTGCGGGGCTGGTAGAAGCTCTTCACGCCGCAGACCGAGCAGAACAAATGCTCCGCCGCACCGGTACCGAAGCGGTAACTGGTCAGCGTGTCGCCGCCCTGCTCCAGCACGAACTCATCGTGCGGCACCATGATATGAAGAAATCCGGTCATCGAGCAGACCGAGCAATTGCAATCGAGGGCGGGCACCGGCTCCGCCGGCAGCTCCGCCCTGAATCGTACCGCGCCGCAATGGCATCCACCCGAAACCTGTTTCATGGATGGGACGCTATTGCGGCGCGGCGCCGGGGACAACAGGCGCTTAGCGCGACGCGACGAGGATCGGCTTGGTTGAAGCGGCGGCGATCCGCTGATCGCGCTCGTTGTCGAACCGGATGTGCGCGTCCTTGCGGCAGTCGCGAACCTTGTTCTGGCCAGCGAGGTCGGCGGGCGAAGCCTCTCCGCACACCTCGACGATCGCTTGGCTAAGACGCTTGTCGAGCGTGCGCTGCCCAGCCTCGCTGGCCAGGTCGAGGTCGGCGGTCTGGACGATGCTGGTGACCGTCGCGGGTGCTTCCGCGAAGGCGGGAGTTGCGGTGAAGGCCAGCAGCGAAGCGATAAAAATCTTGGTCATGTCATATCCCCTTTTCCAAGGTCCGGGACATCCGGCGCGACCCCTTATTTAGTTCGTTCATGAAACCTATGTCAGAAACGATGTTGTCAAACCGTTCTGCAATAATGCAGAATGTAACTTTGCCATGGTTGGCGCATGAGACCCTATGGACTGGAACGACCTCCGCTATTTCGTCGCCGTTGCCGAACAGGGCAGTACGCTCAAGGCCGGCCGCGCCCTGCGGGTCAGCCAGACGACGGTCGCCCGCCGGATCGCCGCCCTGGAGGACGCGATCGGCCTGTCATTGTTCGAGCGTAGGGCGGCCGGATATGCGCTGACGCCGGACGGCGAAGGGCTGCTCCGCCACGCGCGCCAAGTGTCCGCCGCCGCCGAGCAATTTAGCCAAGCGGCCGGATCGCGGACGCGCGACCTCAGCGGCACCGTGAAGCTGACCACGCAGGACATTTTCATGGTCCTGCTCGCCCCCATGCTGCGCGACCTTTACGAGAGACACCCCGACATCCTCATCGAACTGGATGAGGGGCAGGACATGCGCGACCTTGGCGCTGGCGAGGCCGACATCGCGCTCCGTAGCGTGTCGGAGCCGCGTGGTGGCGGCGTCTATGGGCGCAGGCTCTGCGCCGACGACTGGACGCTCTACTGCAGCCGCGAATATGCGGAGAAGAATGGCGTCCCGACGACCCGTGAGGAGCTTCAGAAACATGCCTTCATCGGCGGCGGCGGGGGCGGCCTATGGAAAGCCTATTCGGCCTGGCTTCATGATCTCGGTTTGGAAGAGCGGGTGGTAATGCACCACGGGTCGGCGACCGGCATGTTGTCGGCCATCCGCTCCGGCCTTGGCATCGCGGTGCTTCCGACGATCCTTGGCGATTCCGACCCCGACCTGGTCCGCTGCATCCCGCCCAAGGCCCACCATATGCGAAGCCTGTGGCTGCTGACGCACGACCGCGTCCGCCATACGCCGCGCGTCCGGGCAGTGATCGATTTCCTCTACGAGCGGCTATCCGGCCATGTGCGGATGCTGGAGGCGCAGGAAGCCGCCTGAGCCTATTCGACCGGTCCGCCGCGCCAGTCGGGCATGGCCTTGTCGTCAATCGCCACCTCGACCGCCGCCTTCGCGAGCAGTCGCGTGGAATCGAGGGTCGGCAGCGGTGACACCTCGTCGGTAACAAGCAGCGGGATTTCGGTGCAGACCACCGCCACGGCGTCGCACCCATCCGCTTTCAGCTTCTCTATTATGCGGACATAGGCGGCGCGCGATTCATCGGTGAATCTGCCAAGGCAGAGTTCATTGAAGATGATGTCGTCCACGATCTTGCGATCCGCCGCATCTGGAACCGCCCAGCCGATCCCGCGCCGGCCAAGCGCCCCGGGATAAACGGGGCCGGTCATCGTGAATCTGGTGCCAAGGATCCCGACCTGGCGGAAACCCCGCCGCGAGGCCTCATCGCCCACGACCTCACCGATGTGCAGCGCCGGTATCGGAAACGGACCACCCGGAGACTCCAGCGCGATATGCGCCGTGTTGTCCGGGCAGACGAAGAAGTCGCAACCCGCCGCTGCCAGCTTGTCCGCATCCTCGAAAAACGCAGCGCGAAGTGCGGGAAGATCGTTGCTGTCCCACGCCGGCAGCAGGTCGTCCATCCCAACGCCCGTCAGGGTGATTTCCGGATGCCGGTGGGGTCCAAGGCGTGCAACGCTTTCCAGGCACATCGTGCGATAGCAAAGTGCGGCGCCCTCAAAGCTATGGGCCAGGATGCCGATGTGTTTCAAGGGCGAGCGGCCCCCCAGCGATTCTCAGCTTCCCTGGCCAGTCTATTGAAGGCTTCGATGTCAGGAATCGCGCGCTTAGGAATAATGAGAGCCACCCCAGGTCGCAGGAAAAGATACAGCCGCCTATTGCTCGTCACGACCTTTGCAATGCCAGACCAGAAAACGACCGATTTTGATTTCGCATTCTCAACACTGACGCCGTCGTCGCTGAACGAAAAGTAGTTGGGACCCAACACCTTTTGGTGCTTGCTTCGGACGTAACCGATCAGGGGACAAAACACCGCGTAGAAAATGAGGAGGATCAACCCCATTCCCAGAGCGAACCACCAGTCGGCCGATTCGATTGCCTGCAATACGGTAGCGCCATCGAGCAGCGGCAGACCTAGAATCAACGCTATGAATATTGCTTCGAGAATGGCAACGATCTTCAGATAGGTCGGCCATGCGCGAAAATTGACTGCGTACAGGTCACTGAGCTCGTAATTTACCTCGACCGATTCCATCCGCTCCCCCAAAAATCTATTCTACCGTCACACTCTTGGCCAAATTGCGAGGCTGGTCGACGTCGGTGCCTTTGGCGACCGCGACATGGTAGGCGAGTAACTGCACCGGCACGGCATAGACCAGCGGCGCGATCAGCGGGTGGACTTCGGGCATCTCGATGGTCGCCATGCAGCCCTCGCCGGCTTCGGCGAGGCCCCGTGCATCGCTAATCAGCACGATCTTGCCTCCGCGCGCTCGGACTTCCTGCATGTTGCTGACGGTCTTCTCGAACAATGGCCCTGACGGGGCCAGAACGATCACCGGAACTAGGTCGTCGATCAGCGCGATCGGACCGTGCTTCATCTCACCGGCCGCATAGCCTTCGGCGTGGATGTAACTGATTTCCTTGAGTTTCAGCGCCCCTTCAAGCGCCATCGGAAAGTCGGGTCCGCGACCGAGATAGAGCACGTCGCGAGCGGGCGCGACAAGGTGCGCCATGCCCGCGATGTCCTCGTCGTGACCCAGCGCCTCATTCATTGCCTCGGGCGCCTCCTGGAGGTGCTCAACAACCTCGCGCTCCTCTTCCTCGCTCAGCCGCCCCTTGGCCCGCGCCAGGTTCGCGGCCAGCGCAGCCAGAACCGCGAGCTGACAGGTGAAAGCCTTGGTCGAGGCAACGCCGATTTCCGGCCCGGCATGGGTCGGAAGCAGCAGGTCCGCCTCGCGCGCCATCGAGCTGGTCGGGACGTTGACCACGACTGCGATCGTCTGCCCCTCGCTCCGCGCATGACGGAGGGCGGCCAGCGTATCCGCCGTCTCGCCGCTCTGCGAAATGAACAGCGCCAGCCCGCCCGGCTCCAGCACCGGTTCGCGGTAACGGAACTCGCTCGCCACATCGATGTCGACGGGCACGCGCGCGAACTGCTCGAACCAATATTTGGCGACCATGCCAGCGTAGAAGCTGGTGCCGCAGGCAACGATGGTCACGCGGTTGACCGTGCTCAGGTCGAAATCGAAATCGGGTAGTGCGACCTTTCCTTCGTACGGCCGGATGTAGGAGCGGAGCGTGTCGCCGACGACGACGGGCTGCTCGAAAATTTCCTTCTGCATGAAGTGGCGATAATTGCCCTTCTCGATCCGGGCGGCCGTCGCACCGGATTCGACGATCTCGCGGGTCACGGGCTTGTTGGTGCGATCGTAGATCTGAACCTTGTCGCGCTCCACCACGACCCAATCGCCTTCGTCGAGGTAAGCGATGCGCTGGGTCAGCGGCGCAAGCGCCAGCGCGTCGGACCCTAGGTAGTTCTCGCCCTGACCATAGCCGACCGTCAGCGGCGCCCCCATTCGCGCGCCGATGACCTGGTCGGGATAATCCTTGAACAGGAAAGCGATGGCGAAGGCGCCATGAAGGCGCGGCAAGACAGCCGCGACCGCATCGGTCGGCGACTTGCCGCTTTCGACCTCGCGCGCAACGAGATGCGCGACGACTTCGCTATCGGTTTCGCTCAGGAATTTGCGCCCGTCGGCGATCAGCTCGTCGCGCAGCGGTTTGAAATTCTCGATAATGCCGTTGTGGACCAGCGCTACTGGTCCGGCGATGTGCGGATGCGCATTGTCGACCGTCGGCGCGCCGTGCGTCGCCCAGCGCGTATGGGCAATGCCGATGTCGCCGTGAAGGGGCTCAGCGTCGAGCTCACGCTTCAAATTCTCGAGCTTGCCCTCGGCTCGGCGGCGCTCGAATTCGCCACCCTGCACAGTGCAAATGCCGGCGCTGTCATAGCCGCGATATTCGAGCCGCTTGAGCCCGTCGAACAGGCGCTGCGCCACCGCCTCGCGGCCGACGATGCCGACAATTCCGCACATGCTATTTCTTGTCCTTCTTGGCCTGCTGGCGAGCCCGGAAGCGGGCGGCCCAGCCGGCAAATCCCTTTTGCTCGCCGCGCGCGATGGCGAGTTCGTCCGCCGCGACATTCTTGGTCACCACGCTGCCCGCGCCGACAATCGCGCCTTCGCCTATGCTCACAGGTGCAACCAACGCGCTGTTGGAGCCGATGAAGGCGCCCGCGCCGATCTCGGTCTTGTATTTGCCGAAGCCGTCATAGTTGCAGGTGATGGTTCCGGCGCCGATGTTGGCCTTCGCGCCGACGTCAGCGTCGCCGATGTAGGAGAGATGGTTGGCCTTGGCGCCCTTGCCCAGACGGGCCTTCTTCACCTCTACGAAATTGCCCACCTTGGCGCCTTCTCCCAGCACCGCGCCCGGCCGTAGCCGCGCGAACGGGCCGACCTCGCAGCCGGTGGCGATGGTCGCACCGTCGATATGGCTGAAAGCGCGGATGGTCGCGCCGTCGGCGATCTTCACGCCGGGACCGAACACGACGTGCGGTTCGATGGTGCAGTCGCGGCCAAGCTCGGTATCCGCCGAGAACCAGACGCTTTCGGGATCGATCAGGGTCGCGCCCTGCTCCAGCGCTTCCTCGCGCCGCCGCCGCTGCCAGTCGAGTTCGAGATGCGCCAGCTCAGCGCGGCTATTGACGCCCGCCGTTTCGAACGCCTCGCCCTCGATCGCGACCGCGTGGCGGCCCTCGTCATTGGCGATCATGACGATGTCGGGAAGATAATATTCGTGCGCCGCATTGGCGTTGCCGACCTTGCCGAGCCAGCGGAACAGATCCTTCGCGCCGACCGCCATCATGCCGCTGTTGCACAGCTTGACCGCGCGCTCGGCCTCGTTGGCGTCCTTAAATTCGACCATCTTCGCAATATGGTCGCCCTCGCCCAGAATCACCCGACCGTAGGTCTTGCCGTCTTCGGGCGAACTGGCCAGCACAACCACACCAGGCGCATCCTCCGCGCCCAGCCGCTGCAGCATTCGCTCCAGCGTTTCGCGCGTCACGAATGGCGTGTCGCCGTAGAGGACCAGCACCGGCCCCTCGAAACCCGCCAGCGCTTCTTCCGCCATCTGGACGGCATGGGCCGTGCCTTTCTGCTCGGCCTGCAGCGCAGTAATGACGCCATGCCCCTCGAGCGCGGCTTCCAGCTGCTCGCGCCCCTTGCCGACCACCACGACGCGCCGGTCCGCGCCCATCGCCTCGACCGTGCTTAGCAGATGCAGAAGCATCGGCTTGCCGGCGATCGGATGGAGCACCTTGTGCGTGTCGGAGCGCATGCGCGTCCCCTGCCCCGCGGCAAGGATGACGGCCGAAAATGTCGACTGATTCATGCCGTCCGCCATGACACGCCCTTGGCGCCATTTCCATAGAGGAAGGCCCCGGCGCGATGCCGAGGCCTTCAGCTGCTTTCGCGTCCAATCAGCTGGCGGGCGTCGCCTTGGGCTTGGCCGGAGCCCGCTTGCGCGCCGTTGCGCTTGAACGCCGCTTGGCCGGGGCCTTGCGAGCTGCGGGCTTGGCGCTGGCCGATTTGGTAGCGGGAGCCTTTCGCGTTGCCGCTTTCTTCTTCGGCGCGGCGCGCTTGGCCGCGGGCTTGCGGGCTGACGTCGTCGATCCAACCGCCCTCTGGGCGCCCGATGAGGTGCTGTCGTCGTCAATCCACTTGCCCGACATGACGCGCTGCGCGGCATCGGCGACCGCTTCCGCGATCAGCGATCCGAGCTTGGATGCGTTGGTCATCATCGAAGTTGCGGCGGCGCTGGCGCTGTCCGCCGCATCGAGGCCTGCGTCGCGGATCGCCTTGCGCGCCTTGGGACTCGCCGCGATCGCCGCCGCCGCTGCGGTCAAACCCGCGGCCAGCATCTCGCGGCTCATCGCCGCCTTGGCAATCTTGTCCATCGTGGTTTTTTTGGAGCCGCCGCCACTGCTCTTGCTACTTGCGCGACCCGTCGATGCCTTGGCCATCACTGCCTCCCTATCATGTCCATTCCGCGTGAAAGCGGTTCAACGCGGGAACGGTTCCGAAATAACCAAGGAAAACGGGCAAGGTAAAGGGAGCTGCCGCACCATACGACAGCTCCCTCAACATGGTCAGCGATCGGGCGCTCGAGCCCGGAAGGACCTGGATGGCTGGTTAGGCCATCACCTTCCAAGCGAACAAATCCGACCTCTTAGCTGAACCATGAGACATCGGATCACCTCCTTTCGCTGCATTATTGCCACTCGCAACATGTGGTGGTTCCGACACATAAACAAGACTTGTAATTGTGGTCAGCTTCGGCAATCTTCGATGCTTCGCGCCGCTTCGGGCCAGGTTGGAATGGCTAGCGTAGCGCCCCCTTCTGACACCAAAAACCGCCCCCTGCTGAAGGCGATTGCGTCGAGCAGCGGGTCGTTTGCCAGCAGGCGGCCGCCGACCGGTAAGTTGCGGGTGACGCTATCGGTCGCGATCGTCAGCACCGTTGGCGCCGCGCCGGGACGTGAAATGATCACCGTCCTGGTCGCGCGGTCGCAGCGAAGGGAAAACGCAGCGCCGTACCGCGCCTCCGATCCCGTCGCGCTTGCAGCATAGGTCCACTGCCCCGGCGTCAGCGGTAGCAGCTTACCGGCTTCGAAGGAGACGGGGGCCACTTGCGCGGCGGCGGGAGCGGCGGCCGCGAACAGCAACACTGACAATCGAATCATTTGCCGAGCTTATCGACCTTGGCCTGCAGTGCAGCGAGCTCGGCCTTCAACTTGGCCAGTTCGTCGGGCGATCCGTCGCTTGGCGAAGGCTGGGCCTTCTTGCCGGTCATGGCCGAAGCGGCTTCCTCGAACATCGCCATGTTTCGCTTGGCCATGTCGGCAAACATGTTCTGGCCGAATGCACCCGCCATCGCCTTCTGATTCTTCTGGAAGGCATCCATCGCCGCCTCCAGATATTGCGGCACCGCGCCCTGCATCTGTCCGCCGTAAAGGCCGATCAACTGGCGAAGGAAATTGACCGGCAGCATGGTCGAGCCGCGCGATTCCTCGTCGACGATGATCTGGGTCAGCACCTGGTGGGTGATGTCCTCGCCGGTCTTGGCGTCGACCACCTCGAAATCGCGGCCTTCACGGATCATCGCGGCGAGCCGGTCGAGCGTGATGTAACTGCTGCTTTCCGTGTCGTAGAGGCGCCGGTTGGCGTATTTCTTGATCGTCACCTTGTCAGCCGACTTGGCCATGCATCGCTCCTGGATTTTGAAGGGAGCCTAGTCCCGCATATCCCGCGCCGCAACAAACATGTCTTTTCGCAACTGCGAAGACGGTGCTAGGCTGCTGATAAACCTCATCCTTGGAGTCCCTTCATGACCGATGTCGTCATCACCGCCGCGCGCCGCACCCCCGTCGGCTCCTTTCTCGGCAGCTTCGCCTCGACGCCCGCGCACGAGCTTGGCCGCGTTGCCATCGAGGCAGCTCTGGCCGACGCCGGGATCGCCGCCGGGGAGGTCAGCGAGGTAATCCTCGGCCAGGTGCTGACCGCAGGCCAGGGCCAGAACCCGGCGCGGCAGGCTTCGATGGCGGCTGGGGTGCCAAGGGAAGTTCCAGCGTGGGGAATCAACCAGGTGTGCGGCTCGGGCCTGCGCGCTGTGGCCCTGGCGAGCCAGGCCATCGCACTAGGTGACAGCAGCATTGTGGTCGCGGGCGGACAGGAAAGCATGTCCCTGTCGGTCCACTGCCAGTCGCTCCGCCAGGGCGCGAAGATGGGCGACGTCAGCCTGATCGACACGATGATCAAGGACGGCCTGACCGACGTGTTCAACGGCTATCATATGGGCATCACCGCCGAGAATTTGGCCGAGCAATATCAGATCGGCCGCGAGGAGCAGGATGCCTTCGCGCTCCGTTCGCAAACCCTCGCCTCGAAAGCCCGGTCGGAAGGCCGGTTCAAGGACGAGATCGTCCCGGTCACGATCAAAGGCCGCAAGGGCGACACCATCGTCGAGCATGACGAATATATCCGGGACGGTGCCACCGCCGACGCGCTGGCCGCACTCCGCGCCGCGTTCAAGAAGGAAGGCAGTGTCACCGCCGGCAACGCCAGCGGAATCAATGATGGTGCGGCTGCGCTCGTCCTGATGAGCGCCGAGGAGGCCGCTCGCCGCGGCGCGAAGGTGCTGGGCCGCATCGCCAGCTGGGCATCGGCCGGCGTCGACCCCTCGATCATGGGCATCGGCCCCGTTCCCGCCACCCGCCGCGCGCTGGAAAAGGCCGGCTGGAAGATCGCCGACCTGGACCTCATCGAGGCCAACGAAGCCTTTGCGGCCCAGGCGCTCAGCGTCGGCAAGGAGCTTGGCTGGGATCCGGAGCGGGTCAATGTCAATGGCGGCGCGATCGCCATCGGCCACCCGATCGGCGCCAGCGGGGCACGCGTGCTCACCACCCTGCTCCACGAGATGGGCAAGCGCGACGCGAAAAAGGGCCTTGCCACGCTCTGCATCGGCGGCGGCATGGGCATCGCGCTCTGCGTCGAACGCTAGTTGCCTGACTTGCGGCTCGTCGCTAGATGGGCCGCAACGCACCCATAGCTCAGCTGGATAGAGCGCTGCCCTCCGAAGGCAGAGGCCAGAGGTTCGAATCCTCTTGGGTGCGCCATTCTCGTGCAAAACTGGGCACTCCTTTGCGAGTGCCGGCCGCAGTCGCCACTACGGCGCGCTCGAGCGCTTTGCGAGATCCGCGAATGCGAACCTGCTCGTCCTCAACATGGACTTGGTCGATCAGCAGCCTGACGTAGGCTTGGCGTAGTGCCGGGTTCTCTCCCCGGAGCCCATCGCGGAGCAGGCTCCCAAATCGACCGACGATTTCGGGCGTGATTGAGCGCTTGCTGGAGTTCAGCTGCCGCTCCAGCCCCTCAATATCCGCGGTGAGCGACGCGATGCGTCCTCGATGATGCGTCAGGCGCTCGGCAAAATCTCGGTCTGTCGGCGATGCTAGGCTCTGTTCGACCAGCTCGTAGAGGCGATTGAGCGCTCCCATGCTGTTGGTCTTTTCGGTGCGCAGCGAGGCCAGCTCGTCGCGCCGCTTGCCGTCAGAGGCATCGCTCTGTTCCAGAAAGGCCTCGAGCAGCTTTGGCAGGCGTTCCGGGCTGAGGACGCGCTGCTCCAGCGCATCCAGGACGATCCCATCAAGCTTCTCCATCCGGATCGAGCGGCCTGGACAGGCAGTTT
Organism: uncultured Sphingomonas sp.; assembly: GCA_946886645.1. Next base: position 27,236 of record CAMPIY010000002.1, on the reverse strand, counting down.
CCCCCCGCGTGGCTCGGCGTGAACAGGCATAATAGCGATAACGGCCGGACTTGCCCGTCCGGATGGTCAGTGCTCCCTGGCAATTCTGACAACCGCACCGGGCAAGTCCGGTGAGCAGCGTTGGCCCCGAGACGACCCGCGGCGGGGTCCGTCTGGGGTTGCGTTCTGCCAGGCGCGCCTGAACCGACTGAAAACTCTGCTCATCGATGATCGGCGGGACCTCCACCGGAACCCACTGGTCGCGTGGGCGTCGCTCGCCGGTTCGGGAGTCGGTGCGATTGAAATAATGGGTTCCGGCGTAGGTGGTGCGCCTGAGTACCGCATCGATGTTGGAGACGTGAAACGGCTTTCCGCGGTAACTATAGCCGCGGCCATTGAGCCATGAGGCGATCTTCTTGATTCCGATCGGCCCGGTCTCTCCATCACCCTCGAGATAGAGCGAGAAAATGCGGCGAACGAGCGGCGCCTCGGTTTCATCGACCGCCAGCACCTTCTTGTCCTTGTCGCCTCGCCGTTCGGCAACCAGCACCTTGTAGCCGAGCGGAGGCCTCGAGCCGTTCCAGAAACCCTGCTTGGCATTGGCAACCATCGATCGGCGCACATGCTTGGCGGTCTCGGCGCTCTGATATTCGTCGAACTTGCTGAGGATCGAGCGGACGAGATCGCCCGTCGCCCCTGCCCCCACATCCTGGGTGATCGAGACCAGCTCGACCTTGGCTTTTGCGAGCTTGCGCCGATAGCGCTCGAACTCGAACTGGTCTCGGAAGAACCGGCTGAAACTGTGGACGATCACGAGATCATATGGGCGGTCGCGAGCGGTCGCGGCTTCGACCATCGACTGGAACTGCGGCCGATTGTCGTCGGTCGCCGATGCTCCGGGCTCGCGGTAGACGTCGACCAGCAGGATGCCCCGCCCCTCGCAATAGGCAGTAATCGCCGCGATCTGGTCGACAAGGCTAGTCTCATGCTCGGCCTGCCGAGTGGTGGACACACGGACATAGGCTGCGGCTCGCGGAGCGACTTGCGGCAATCCAGGCGCAGACGTGGGGAGAGATGAACGCATGAGACTCCTCATCCAAACAGGGCAAGTATCTGTCGGCCCAGATACCGATGAAGCAACCTTACTTCCTCGCCCGTGACCGCAAGGCAAGCCGGCAAGTCAATGACAGCGGAGTTGTCGTTCGCTGGTGCCCCAACCTGGGGCAAGCTGGTCTCTGGACCCGCGCCCGGCAACATGTCGTCAATGGCCGCGCTTCTGGCCGGCTTGACACTCTCCGCCCGGCTCGTTGAATTGCGGTCTGCCATTATACCCCTCCATCGTGAGGGTTGACTCAGGTGACATGAAAATCGGCGAGCGCAACAGGGTCTTGTTGTAAGATCGCCCAATACAACAGCAGGTGACCTTGACTCTTGCGGTCGCGGAAGGGTCGCTCGGCTTCTCCCGGGTTTACCGCCCTAGCCGCCACTCCGGGCGTCGGGCGCTGGTCAATCAATCATTGCGACTCCCTGATGGTAAGGACGACAGAAGTCAGCCTCCATGGCATCGACGCTTTTGACACATCCTCTGGCCCAGCCCACCGTGCCACTAGGGAGTGCGTAGATGTGGCAGTTGCTGAAGCGCGCGATGTTTGGCGGCGAAGCGCAAGGGCCAATTCAAGGCCAGCGACCAGTGCGACCGCTGCATCGGGGCCAAGCAAGCGATCTCATCGACCAACTTCCAACAATCGAGCGAGTCTATGACTTCTACAGCGGACCCGACCTGCGCTCAGCGTTGGCAAGGTGCGCATGGAACGCTGCCGCCGATCGGCTCGCCGTGGCTGGCCCTGACTATGCTCACTGGTACTTTGACGCGCTGGTTGCCTGCGGTCGGTTCGAGGAGGTGCTGAGCGCTGCGCCCGCTGGCGAAGGCAAGAGATGGACTGTTCAGGCCTCCAAGAATCTTGCAGTGCGGCTCCATTTGGGCCTGCCAGCTGCGGCGCCCGACGTATTAGCCTTGTTCGGCCCTCGGCTGACGAGGTTCGGTCGCGAAAATCTTAAGGCAGTCACCCGTTACGTGGCAATCCAGCTCGCGGCAGAGCAGCGCGAAGGCTCCTTGATCGAGAAGTGGGCACAGGACGCGCATGAAAGCCCGCACGGGATGTCACTGTTCAACGGACACATGAGTTACATGGTCTTAAAGTCCCTTCGAGGCCTGCACTTCGATTTATCGCCATCAGCAGAAGCCCACTGCGTCAAGCTGATGCGCGATGCGGAGAACGCCTGGCGCGAGGAACAGGGTATCCCATTAGTTGGCGAGGGCTGGGTTTCCGAGACGCAGCTCTATTACGAAATCAAGAGCGCGCTAGAAGGATCGGAAGTTGAGCAGCACGCCAGGCCAAACTGGCTGCGACCTCAACATCTCGACATCTATATCCCTGCGATGGCCACAGCGATTGAGTACCAAGGCGCGCAGCACGATCAACCTGTTGCGTTCTTCGGCGGGGAAGAAGCGTTTCGCAAATGTCAGGAGCGGGACCGCCGCAAGCAAAGATGCTGCCAGCGTCATGGTGTGAGGCTGATCTACGTTCGAGAAGGCTATTCCTTAGAACAGGTGATCGAGCAGGTGATGTCTGGCAAAACGAAGGCGTCCTAGTCGCCAGCAGGTGCATCAGGCTTCTGTTTCGCACGTAGTTCACTTTCCAAGGCCGTTAGCGTTGCGACTACCTGATCGAAGTCGCCGGGAAGCTTCATTTGTGGCGGCCGCTCGTATCTGAACCAGTGCTTCCTGTATGGATCGCGCAGAATCTCGACAAGCTCGCGCAGATGTGCAGCCTGCGATTTGAACCCCCGCTGTTCCGCCTGATCGAGCGCGACGACCAAATCGTGACCTACATTGTTCCGAAGAAACTCTGCATCGACCTCGGAATCCCAAGCAGCGATTGCAGATTTCAGCATCAACTCCAGCCCCAGGCCAAGCAAGTACTGGATCGAGAGTGAGTAGGGTCCGTTGAAGGCGTATTTGAAGAGGTCATCGGCCCCTTCTGTTTGCCCCTGTCCGAAGCTGGCCTTGTAGAGAAGGCAACAGGCCTCTGCGTGAGCCTTGCCGGTCTGGTGCAGAACGAGGGCGAGATCGTTACTCATCCGAGATAAATGGAAGTCCCAGAGCTCATTGCAAGGCCAGTGACCATCGAGGTCGCGACGCGCTGATGAGATGCGAGACAACCACCGCGCCCTCGAGCCGATGTTTCAGTTTCTCCACGTGGTCAAGTCGCACTCTTGCCCACGTCTTATCAGATTGGAGTCCAACGCGGTTTGCGCGTCCGGGGACCGAAGGTCATAGCCAAACGTCCCTTCCCCAGGCCCTCAGGCTGGTTTGGCGCCTTTCCAAGCACCGGCGAATGACCGGCATAGGTTCGAGCAAGGGCGGCATGTTGATCGTCTGATGCAATCAGGGCTTCGTAGGCGAAACGCGCCATCAGGCGGTTCATGCGCTTGACCTCGTTTGCCGACTTCAAACGCCGGTGACGAACTCCCCGTCGAGCGAAATCCGACCGAAGAGTTGCATGCCCGCGAAGCATCGTCTTGGGGTCGATTGGAAACAATAGTTCCACCGAGCGCATCGCGGGATCCAGCACATAGGGCTGCAGTCGCTTTTCCGGGATGGAGGAATTGAAGATGATGACGGGATTATCGCTGGTGACGAACGTCCGCTCCGTTTCGTTGTGAAGCACCTCAAGGCCGATCGCATCGAAAGTCGGCGCGAGAGCCCGCATCATGTTGGTCATGGCATGGATCGACATGTGCGGATCGATCGACACGACGATCTTCTCGATGATATCTGGAACCTCGGGCGGCGGCGGCGGCAACAAGCCGGCGGCATCGAGCGCGCGCGCCTCGGCCAGCACCTGATGGGCAAGCATCGCTTCCGCCATGTCGCGGGCGGCAGGTACCCGAACGCGCTGCAGCGCGACGAACTGGAACAGTCGCGACACTTCTTCCGGCGAAAGATGGGAGCGATTCACCAGCGCCCGGGCCAAGCCTGGCCACTCCTGCTCGATTTCGGAGAATAGATTTTCAAGGCGATGATCGTCGCGTCCGCCATCGGGCATCGGCTGAGAGTAATAATATTTGCGGAACAAGGCCGCTTTCGGCGTCACGCGAAGGGCCGTCGAAGGATCGTCCTTGCGATAAAGACGAAGGCGGCCGTCAGCGCCCGCGAAACGCTGTAGGTAAGCGATCGGGACATAATGGTGACGCTTTTTTGCAGGCGATGCGGTGTTGTTCATCTGCCCTCATCCGACGCGCGAGCGGTCATGGCGTCGCCGCGCCATCCCGGGCGCCAAGAAGCAGGCCGAGCTGGAGCATAATGCCGGCGACCTCGAGCTGATGCCTGAAGCTGAGGTTAGGAACCGTCACACCCCGTGCGCGATAACTGTCGAGGATCTGGTTGCGACGCTTTGCGAGAGCGACGATCGCGGGACCGTCGGGACTCCCCGGTTCGGCGGAGATGAAGTTGCTGCGGTACGAAAGCGGATCATAGGGAGCGTCTGGATCGGGCAAGAACAGTATACGAACCGCGCCATTTAGCTGAGGGCTCACGTCCACGAGTTCGCCCGATGGCGATCGCCAGACGCCGTGATGCTCAGCTTCCAAATAAACTCCGGAAATATTCCAGATGGCCCAGCCGGGCACCGCGGTCCCGCCCATCGCCGAGATCTGGCGTGCGACATTGTCAAAGCAGAAGGAAGTTATCGCGTCAGGCTGCGGCCGGGAGGGCAGGAAGATCGGTTCCCCGCCGGCGATCGTCCCACAAAAGGCACGGATCTCGGGTGTGACAGCCTTGGGAAGTGTATCCACTTCAATTCCCTTCGCACTTACTTGAATGACACCATGGCCATGCTCTTAATTCGTCGCGTTCAGCCACTGATCGAAACGCCGCTCTTCGACCACCAGGTCGAGAAAATCGTCGATCGTTACGACCCGGAAATGCGCGTCGGGATTTCGGATCAGGCTGAGCCGGCGAAGGGATTCGAGGACCGCCGTGCGCACCTTGAACACCGTTGCGAAGGCGTCGTCCCAATTGTTGTTTTGGTCAATGATCGCCCGATAGTCTTCGAACCCTGCATAATCGAACAGGCGACTCGGCGTGCGGCCATTAATGACGTCCAGCTCGCGACGTTCTCTCCATTTCTTGATCGTTTCACCATGAACGCGCTGCTTGCTCCATTTGCGGCCCGCGACCACGATCATCCGTCGCTCGATGAAGCGGCGCAGCTTGAGTTCGAGGCGGCGCACGCGTTGATGAACTAGGCTAGCCAGCGCATCGGGGTCGATCTCAACTGGACGTTGTTTGCCGCCTGCCACCTGATTGAAGATTGCCGCAAGGATCGCTGGAGGAAGTGAGCTCAAGTCAGGATTGAAGCCGACTTCGATCCGGAACGCGGAACGCAGGAACGGATCGGAGACAACGACTTCGGAAACCGGTTCGGTGTCGCGATAATCGCCAAGCTCAGACCGAACCGCCACGACTACGGCGCGGGATTCGGCTGGCGAGGTCTCGACAATCTCGGCCAAAGCCCGCGCTTCGATGTAGGCCGAGGCGCTGCGATGGGGATCATCCGCATCGACCCATGGCCGGCGAATGCGGAGCATCTCCTCTTCGATTGCGCGAAGCCGGGAGCGGTCGCGCCCAAACCGCTCGCCAAGCGGTCCAAGATGCATCCCCGATAGGTCGGCGACACTCGCGCGCCGGCGCTCGGGAAACAGATCCGGCAGCCGGGCATGGAGTGACGATTCAAGTGAAAACCGATGATCGCCCGCTCGCCATGACTGCACCCCGGAGATCATCGCCTCAAGGCGATGATGGTCGAACACCCCTGAACCCGCGAGCCCGGTGAAGGCAGTAATCCCGGAGAGTTCGCGAAGGACCTGGTCGAGTTGGTTCGACGCCCGACCAAGCGAGAGATCGGCAAGCGGGTTCGCGCGGCCCGAGGCCAGCGCCGCCACGCCCAAGTTGGAAAGGAGGGCCTCATGCCGTTTCATGATCGCCCCTACTCCGCCCATGGCCTCAATGGTGGATGCCATGGCGGAATGACGGCCAATCATGGCTCCAATTCCGCCCAAGGAAGCGATCGAGCGCTCGAAGGAATAATGACGACCCATGATCGCATCGATCCCGCCGGCAGCCTCGATCGCCGCACTGGTGCCCGCGATCTGTTGGGCAAGGCTGTCGATCCCGCCGGTCGCCCCAAGGGTCCGGTTGATGTCGGCCAGCGCGCGGCCCACCACCGACCGGTCGGGTCCACCAAGCATCTGGTTTAGCCGGCTCTGACCCATCGCCAAGTCTCCAAAGGTCTTTGACTTTGCTCCAACGCCGCCAGGCCTTGCGCCCATACCGCCGTCGATCAGTTGTCGAAGCGATGGAGTCTCCCCGAGCCGTTCGGGCGCAACCGGCCGAGCCACGCGCTTGGGCAGAAAGGCGGGCTGGGCCACGGAATCTTTCTCCGGTTTCAACGAAATTGCGAACTTAGGCCGACCATCGGAAAGTCCGGGTTCAGCGCTCGCTTGCTTCGCCGGCCCATCGTCCGTCCCGTCGCCGTCTTTGGACTTGTCCTGCTTGTCGTCTTCACCGTTCATGACTGTCTCTACTTTCGACCCAATTTGCGCGAACGCTCCCGAAAACGATCCCCGATCTTCATTCCGCTATTGGTTCGACCAGCCGACCTCCATGACGATGGAAATCGGCTGCTAGCGCGGGCCAACATCGAGCTCGATTGCCGGTTCGATGACGGAGGATTCGACATAGGGGCCGAGCGCGATGCGGAACTGGTCATAAAGGTCGCCGTCGCTGTCGAGCCCTTCGAGCGTCAGCACAAAGGTCGCCGTCAGCCCTTCGACTTCGTCCATGTGGCGAAAGCCATAAAGGTAGAGGTCGCGAGTGTAGATGCGTGCATAAACGCGAAGATGATTGCCATCGACACTGATGCCTCGCGCGGAAAAGTCTCGCGCGTGATGGCGGATCGGGCACCATTTGTGGTCAACCGACCGAGCAATCATTTCGGGCGTCGCATCGCGCTCCAGAGAGCCCAAGAGGTTGTGGAACTTGCTATGGCGCGGAAACTGGAGCGCCGTTTCGAGACGGGCGCTGAAATAGTTTGGCCCGGCGATGTCGCTCACCAGCGGATGCGGATTGAGGACCGCGGTGAGCTTTCCCGAACCCCTCAGTCGGCCACGTTCTAGCAAGCCCGCCGGAATCGGCACTTCCCAATAGTAAGCAGCGCCAGGCCTTAGATCGGCTTGCCAGTGAAAGGTGACCGCCCCCGGCCGGCATTCCCAAGGAAGCGTTTCAACGCCCGGGCTGCCATAACCGAAGCTGTTGCTGAACCCGGTACCTTGGGCGTGGTGGATCAGCAGCGCCTTGACGAGATCAGGAGTTGGACCGCGCAGCCGGTGCATGGTGTGGGCGGCGAGCGGAGCCGTCAGTGCGGTGGCAAAGCTCGAGCCCTTGACAATGGCACCGCCAAGCGCGCGGACATGAGAGAAATGGGACGTGTCCGGCTTGAACAAACTCGAGGGACCCGGGCCGCAGTGGCTGACCGGACAGGCCGCGCCAGGTCCGCCCTCGTCATCGTGGAGCCGGCCGCCGACGGTCAGCGCCGCTTCGCAGTCTGCTGGCGGCTGGAGCCATTTGCCCGGCTGGTTGCCGATCGAGTTGACGATCAGCACGTCATGGCGCCGCGCGACATCGGATAGCGCGTGCCCTAGAAAGCTAACCGCCTCTTCGTCGCAGTCCCGCGGCTGATTGAGCGACAGGTTCCAAACCCTCGTATCGGGATGGCTGGCGATGACCGCGTCCAGATAAGCGACGAAGGATTCGGGGTCAGCTCCGTGATGCCCGGGCTTCGAAATCGCCTGAACCGTACCGACCCGGCAGAACAAGTGCGGCAATTTGAGGTTGCCGTTCCAGTCGTGCCCCTGGACGATAAGCGAGGTCACGCGGTTGCCGTGCTTCACTTCGGCGGCCGCGTTGGTCACCAACGGCGGATCGGAGCGCCACGCCTCGGCCGGCTTGTAAGACGGCGCGGTAAGGCCGCCGTCGACCACCCCGACGATTGGCATCGAGGCGAGGAAGTGGGGCAGCGGCCGATCGGGCTCGGCGCCCTCACCCGGCGAAGTTGCGAAGAGCGGAAGGATCGGTTCAAGCCGCGCGACCGTACCCGACGCGAGGAGGCGGTCGAGCGAGTCTCGCGAGCGGAGCACCAGCGTCGTGCTTGCGCGCCGCTCCCGCCGGTAAAGGCGAAGCGCGTTGTTCAGGCGGTCGCCCGAACCAAGCGCGACAAGCTCGCGCCGAAACCCATCAGCCGGCGCAGACCCCATGTCGATATTTTCGAGCAAAGGCGCCGGCGGCTCGATGGCCTCGCCGCGAAGTTGCTGGAGGCTGTTCAGCACATCTTCGGCGGCCGCGCCGTCGGACACCGGCAGAAACCAGACGAGGAAGGAGCGCCGGTCGCCGAACTTGGGCGCGCTTTCCCAAAGCTCGTCAGGGTCACGGCCAAGCAGCACATCCTCGGCCATATGGAAGCGGACAGTGTCGACCCGCGAGAGATCGACCTGATCGCGCACGCTCGACGCGGAAATGGCGAAGGCGGATAGCCATTCAAGATATCGTGCTTCGACCTCGACCAGATAGCCGCTCAGGTGCGGTGCGATCAGCCGCCCGCCGCGGTCGGGGCGAAACAAGTCATTGGGCGTCCAAGTTGCAGCGAGCGAATCCTCGAACATCTCGGCATACAGGATAACCCGTCCCGCAAACTGGGGATGGCGATCCTTTTGACGCGCCATGGCCGCGAACTGGTCAGCGAGCTTGCGCCGCTGCCGATCGAGCCGCTCGCGGCGGATGTTGGCCGATCCTTTTCCGCCGCCCACTACACTCTCCGGCTTGGGATCGCGCATGAAGCGCAGGACAGGGTTCAAAAGAGGCCGCGCGGCCGGTTCATCAGCCATCGTCGCTGTCCTTCAGGTAGCGGTGGACCATCTGCCGGCTGACCCCGACGATGCGGGCGATGTCGCCCTGGGCGGCATCGATGTCATTTAGGCGCCGGGCAATCTGGCGGCGCTGGTCACTGCTCAAGCTGCGGCTGTCCCCGAGCTGGGCGCTGTCCTTGTGCTCGGCGTTGAGAGCAAGGATGATGCCGCCAACGTTCGGCTCCCCGCCGCCGATGATGGCCCGGCGGCGGGCAGCGAGCGACAGATTTTCGATGTCGGCGCCGCTAAGACCGTCCGACAGCTTAGCAAGGAGGTCGGGGTCGGCGGGATGTGCGGGGGCGTCCTCGAACAAGAAGTGGCGCCACATCGCGCTTCGGACCTCGTCGCGCGGAAGGCCCATGTCCAGCTTATAGGGAAAGCGCCGCCAGATTGCGGGATCGAGCAAATGGGGATGGTTGGTTGCGCCGATTACGATGATGTCGTCGGTAAGCGAGTCGAGTCCTTGGAGGACGGTGTTGACGACCCGCTTGAGCTCACCCAGTTCGTGGCGGTCGTCGCGCAGCTTGGCGATCGCATCCATTTCATCAAGAAACAGGACCGCCTCGCGGGTCGGAATGAACTCGAACACCTCGCGGATATTCTTGGATGTCTCGCCAAGGCGCGAAGAGATAAGCGAATCGAGACGGGCGGTGTAGAATGGCCGGCCGAGCCGAGCCGCCACCCAGCCGGCGAGAACCGATTTTCCGGTCCCAGGCGGACCGTACAATAATAAGCCAAGACGCGAGGAAACGCCCTTTTCCGCCAGGAGTTGGATGTGACTGGCCTCTGCCAAGAATTGCTCGAGCGCCTGGGCAATGATGTCGTCGAAGAACAAGGGACTGGTCGGCCAGCTGCCCTCCTCGATGAGCGGCAGCCTGGAGTTCGCATCTCGTGGTAGAGTTTCGGCATAACCAGCAGCTTGTAAAGGAATTCCGCGCCTTTTGAGAGTTGCCTGGATCGATCGCGCGATATCTAGGCGGCCGTCTTCGGCAGCGAGCTTGGCGAGCCGATTGCCGATGCGCCGAACACCGGTGTAATCTGCGGACATTGCCGCTTCAATCAAATCGGAAATGGCATTTGGGTCAACGTTCATTCGGCATTTGTAACGCCAAACGATCAAAATGTCAACCCAAACCGAAAAAATGTAAACCACATGTTTTCGTGATCAAGGATCTTGCAATTTTGAACCGGAAGATCGCCCTCGCCACCTCGGTAAGCAAGCGCTAGCCCAGTGGTGGTGTTGGGATCAACCGTGCCCGATCGGTATTTATCAATTAGCCGAATCCCGCCGCTGCACGTGGTGGCGGACAGCCGCCGGCTGGCGCCGGCTTCGGCTGGACAGATCTCCGGGTAAGGGTGCCGGTGGGCGTCGTGAAAGCTGCCATAGGCGGCCGGTCCGCTAACGGCCAGGATCAGTTGTCAGCAATGAACCCCGGGCAACCTTGGAATGGGGCTGGGTGCATCAAAATGCGTCAGTGCTCCGCCTCTCGTGGAACAGAGGGGCTCAAAGTGCATCAAAACCGGCACCAAAAGCACGCGGGCGAGGCGCGGGGCCCAGTGGCGCGCGCGTGGTTCAATGCGGTGGCTGCGTAGCCCGGCAGGAACTGGCTGATAGCGGACGGTCAGCCTTACCACCGGAATCGACCCAAAAGTAGAGATTCGACCCCAGGTCATATGTTGCACCGATTGCCTCCCGGCTCATGGTCAGCAGCCCCTTCGCCGGGCAGTCCGGCAACTTTTCATCCGGAATCCTGATTTTGACAGAGGTCTGGCGCAGAAACGCGCCGACCAAAAGCTGATGTCTCGGCAACGAATGCTGCAATTCCCGGGAAATCCAGATCCGTCACATCATTCCCTGTGGGAACCTAAGGTTCCTGGACATGACCGATCGTCAGGTGATCATCTTCTGCCACGAACCGTAGCGCTCGCGGATCCCGCCGCGGCGAAGGCTCAGGGCGATCAAGGCCAAGCCGCAGACCACGCTGTTGGCAACCTCGGCCGTGGTGCTGCCGTAGATGAATGGCACGCCAATCAACGCCGCTCCCAGCGGGATCAGCAGGAAGCGCAGCGGCCGGGCCATCTCGGCCGCAGCCAGCGAGATGATCGTGAGCGCCAGCGAGCCTATCATATGGTCGGCATTGGCCTGGCTGCCGTCCGCACCCACGGTCAGCCGGGTGAACATCAGCCACACCCCAACGAGAGCTCCCAGCCCGAGATTCCATGGCAGGCTGACGCCGCCCCTCCACATCTCGGCCAGTATCGTGCCCGGCCGCCGGTCGAACTCGTCGCCAACCCCCTTGTCCTCGCCCTCGTCGCGGTCGCCAAACAGGAACACGCGCAGCCAGCTTTTGCCTGCCCTCACGCGCCGCCGGATGAACTGAACGGTCGCGAGCAGCTCGTCGAGCGAATAGGGGATCTGCACCAGCATCACGGCGGCCGCCAGCAGTGCAAGCGTGCTCCAGGTGCCGATGACGATGGGCTGGATGATGATGAAGAAGATCGACGTGACGCCGAGCGGCGCGATCATCAGGCCGAACAGAAGGACCAGCCACGGCATCGTCCGCCAGCGCATCCGCGAGCCGACAATTCCGGTGAGAATTTCGAGCATATAGGTGTAGCCGCCGACCGCCGCATCCGACACCGGCCATGCCTTCGAGACATGGCTGGTGATGATCTCCTCGGTGCCATTCCGGGGATCGTCGGGCGACCCCATGAAGAAGGGCTCCCAAACCGTGTCGACATGGCCGAGCTGATAGGCGGCGAGGTAGCGCGAGATCTGAAGGCCGACGAGCGCGAGCAGGATGATCGGGAGGCGCTGGCTCAAGGCAGAAGGGTTGTAGCTCCAGCCGAGAGGAGTCTCGGGCCCGGCCAGCACCGCCAGCGGCGATGGGCCGACTTCGGGCCGGGTGCATACCGAAAAGCCGAAGATCAATGCGCCGACCAGCGTGTCCGAAAGATAGGCGGCCCCATTCCCGGTCCAGAAGAGGAAGGGGGCAGCCATCACCAGCGCGCCGACGGCAGCGCAGGCCCAGCGCGCCCAGCGGAGCCGCCAGGACAGCGAAAGCGTGGCGAAGATCATCGTCGCCAGTCCGAGCGCGACCTCTGCCCGGGCAAGCGGCGGCTCGTCCACGCCGATCAACGGCGGCTGGGAGAACAGCCAGGCCCCCAAGGCGATGTTGACGAAATGCGCCCACCGGAAGCGGCGATGCTGTTCTTGCAGCAGCGTTTCATGGCGGATGCGGACCTGTTCGGGGTCCTCGCCCTCCACCGCCGCTTCGGCGATGACCGGCGGAGGCGTTATTCCATTTCTCTCGTACCAGCCCTTGGGATCGCGCTTCAGCTCGGCGATCATCGCCGGCAGCACGTCCTTGAGCCGATGCTTCGGTTCCCAGCCAAGCAGTTGCCGTGCCCTGGAGATGTCGAGCGCGTAGTGGTCATCGGCCATCGCCACCATGAAGGGTTTGACGAATGGCTTCACTCCCTGGTCGAGCGCATCGGGCACGACCGGCTCGAGTTTTTCCTGGAGCCAGGCGCCCGCTGCCGCCGCCGGCTTGGGCAGGCGCAGCGTCGGCCAGTCTTCGGCGCCGTGGATGAGATAGCCTATCTCGTCCTGTAGCGCGTCATAGCCGAGCGGTTCTTCCTCGCCGATCAGGATGACCGTTCCTGACGGAATGTCCTTGCGGCGGTCGATCGCCCGGCGAAACGCGTCGATCATGTCCTCACGGTGCACCATGGACTGGCCGACGAGAGTTGAGCCCGCGTAGAGATAGCTGTTGAAGTCGCGCTCGTAGATGCGCGCGATCTGCTGGGCGAGCGTGGGCACGGCCGTCTTTTCATCATAGAGGCCGGCGAGATGGAGCAGCACGTACGGGATTGCGCCATGCTCGGCGCGGATCACCTCCTCGGCTTTCGCCTTCGACTGGGGATAGGGCCATTTGGGAGCGATCGGCTGGTTCTCGTCGATCCTTTCCCCTGGTCGGCAGGGCGCATGGACCAGCATGGTTCCCGCATAGAGGAATTGCTCGACCTCCAGCCCCTGCAGCGCCCGCAGCAGGTGCCGCGTTCCATCGACGTTGACGGCCCGGTAGAGTGGATTCTCTTCGCCGGTGAAGTCGTGATAGGCGGCGAGATGGACAACGCTGGCAATTCGCTTGCCGAATCTCCGACCAACCTGCTCAACCGCCGCCGCAACCGATTTTTCGTCAGTAAGGTCGGCCTCGACCGAAGGACAGTCAGCCTTGGCCCCCGGCCGGTCGATACTCACGACAGTATAGGAATCGGTCAGCGCGGCGACCAGCGAGCGGCCGATGTTCCCGGCCGCGCCGGTGACCAGGACGACCGGTTTTGCGCTGTCGGGTGATGGCGTTGCCATGGCTCAAATGGGCGAAGGTCAAACCTGACCTAAGCGTCCGTCACCACGACCAGGCTCTTGCCGACTGCCGGCACTCATGATGCACTCCTGCGGCTGGCGTTCGACCGGAACTTCACCACTTTCGCAGCCGGTGCCTTGACAGGCGTCAAGGCCTGGCCGCGCCAAATGGGGCAGCAGTTGGGTGGCGGCATCCCATGTCAGCTGCCCATTTGCCCTGTCTCGAGCGCGAGCCGGGAATACTCCAGGTCGTCCTGATTTCCGCCCGCCAGGCCCGGGCGACCGGCCGCGCGATTGCATCGCCGCCAGCCCGTTCTATATTCGTTCGACATTTTGAACGATTAGGAGCTGGTGATTGGTCGCACTTCCGTCCGTACATGAATTCATGTGGGAACGCGTGGCTCGTGATTTCGACGATGTCGGACCCGAGGCCTGCATGGCTGAAATTCTCGACGATTTGCTCGTGAATAACCCGCATTACCTCGAAATGGCCGCCCGAAGCGCTCGCGACTTCGGGGAACCGGACCGAATCCTGACCGGGTTTGGCATGTTTTACCGAATCCTCGAGCTGGCCGCGCTTGAGCTCGGTGGTACGCTGCCGCGCATCACGCCCGAGACGCGCGACGTGGTCACCGCGATGATCAGCGAGTTCGGTGACGAGCAGTTCGTGCTTCTCGCCACCGAGACGCTGAGCCGGGAAAATCCCTGCCTGCTGCAGATGGCCGACGGCTTCGCGTCGCGGCATTCCGATTATCTGGGGATCATGGCGGGCTTCGCGTTGCTCTACAATTCGCTGTCGGCACAGTTGGTGGCCGAGGGGCTGAGCGGTGCCGGGGCGGGAGCTGCCGACCGATCGAAGGATCGCTCGGCACCCGAAGCCTGACAGGCAGGGCGTATCTGTCGCGGCGGTCATCCGCCCCTGGTTCGCCGCCGGCGAGAATGCTGCTCGGCGATCAACGGACGGCATATGCGCTCGACCGCGGCAATCGTATCGGAAAGCCGACGGGCTAGCGCGTCATCATCGTCGCCGCCCCAGCCGATTGCGTCCTCCCAGCGGTCGCGATCGGCATGGTCGGCAATTTCGGCTGGATCATGAATCAGCGACCGCGCCGAAGACATGACTTCGCCGTGGATCGCTCCAATCTGCTCGAAGGGACGCGCCGCCTCCTCGCCGAAGTAAGCCATGAACCGGTAGCGGCTCGCCTGGAGGTCGGAAAAGAGCGCGCTTTCCTGGGTGAGCCGTTCGATAGGGGAAACCAGCGAGCGATGCAGCCGGTCCCGCTGGTCTGTCGGCGCTTCTGCTTCGTCCTTCGGTCCAACGACCGGTCGATCGGGCAGGCGCGCCCAGGACAATACGTCGCGCGCGCGATAAAATTGCGCGAGCACTTCTTCGGCGAGCTCCGCCTTGCGTCGCTCGACGATCTCCGCGCGCCAGGCATCGACACCCCGGACCGCGGCCCAGCCGGCAATGAGCGCGCCGAGGCCGGTGGCGATGGTTCCTCCGGCGGTCAGCCAGTCGGGCTGGATCGGCATGACCGTGTCGGCAACCGTTCACACTGCCTCGGCGGTTTCGCTCGGCCGAGGACTGTCCGGAGTCCGGGCCACGCGTCGGGCGCGCCGCATGCGCAGCTGATACGCAAGGGCGAGCAGGGCGCCGCCGGCGAGCCAGCTCTGGAAGGCAATCATCCAGGTCAAGGCGGACAGGCCGAGTCCCGGCAGAGCTACCAGAACTACGCCCAAAATGACCGAGACGACACCAATTAGGATCATCCACCAGCGCCCATGATCGCGCTTGAGTCGGAACGCGGCGATGATCGAGACCACGCCACTGGTCAACGCCCACGCCGCCAGCACCACGACAAAGGCGAGGACGGTGAGGCCCGGATAGAACATCGCGGCCGCGGCCGCCGCCAACGCGATCAGGGCATTCAGCGCAGGCCACCACCAACGCTGATGGCCTTTCGCGCTGCGGACGGCGAGGACGATCGAAAAGACCGCGTCAACGACGCAATAAGCGGCGAAAATGAGCGCCAGGATGATCAACGTGATGAAGGGCCAAAGCACGGCGACCGTCCCCAGCACCATCGCACTCGCGCCCTTCAGCGCCACCACCCACCACAGGTCGGCGATGCGCGCATTGCTCGAGTCCGAACCGGCGAACTGGTCAAAGAGCGTTGCCATTGCATTCTCCCTTTCCCGATGGGCGCGCGGCTCCCGTTGGACGCATTACGGCGACACCGTGATGTGATTATTGACGGTGAAGACGCCGGGTGCGCGCCAGGCGGCCCGTTCAGCCTCCCGACGTTCCGCCCACGAGCGCACGGTGCCCCGCAACGTCACTTCGCCGCCGCTGGCGGTCACGTTGATATTCTGGGCGTCGACCTCGGCCGAGCGCTTGAGGGCTTCCTCGATCCGCTCCTTGATGTCGCTCGCCGCGACGCGCGGCTTGACCTTGATCAAATTGGTCACGCCCTTGAGGCCCATGGTCCGCCGCACGGATTCCTCGGCACGTTCGCTCTGGAATTTCCATTCGACGTCGCCTTCGAGCGTTATCCAGCCGTTGCGGGCGATGACTTTGATGTTCTCGCTCGAATAGGGCAGCTCGCGCTTGAGCGCCGCGACCGCGTCGCGGACGATCTCGGGATCGGGTCGCTCGTTGAGGCTTGGAAGCTTGACTTCGATGTCGTTGGCAACGCCGCGCACGCCCTTAAGGCTACTAACCTCCTTCTCGGCTTCGTACTTCTGGCCGTAACTGCGGACGAAGCCGGCCAGCGTCACGACGCCGTCCTTGACGCCTACGGCGATGTTGCTCGCGTCGATGTCAGGATCCCAGCGCAGTTGGGCTTCGACGTCCCGTTTGATGTCAGCATCGCTAATCATTGCGAGTCTCCTTGATGGTCCGGCGCAAGGATTAGGTGGAATGACACCGGCGCGCCTTGACCATCGTCAAGGCTGGGGGAGGTGGCCACTATTGGCGGGAAGGGCTGCCATGCCCGATTCCATGCGCAGTGCGCTCCAATTGCCCGCCGACAGACCTTGCGACGGCAATGTTTGACGCGCTTCGCGATGGAGTTCGGCGACGACCTGCCGGGCACAAGCCATCACGAAACTGACGACCATCAACGTTCGGAGCCCAACCTCGATCTAAACCCTCGACCGCGGCCCGCTTTGGCCGTGGGTGAGGATTTGAACATGACAGGTCAGCAAATCAGGCGGCCGGTAGCGCCGACGGCGGTGCCTCCGGCAAGTTTTCATCCTGTTGCGCGCCGCAGGAGCCCATCAGACCGGAGGTTCAAGTTGGCGTCGCTTTGGCTTGTGGCTGTCTTGGCTGCTGGATGCACCACGACCGGCACCGGTCTCGGCTCGTCACCGGGAGGTGACGTCCGCGCGACGTTTACGTGGACTGCCGCAAGTGCCCGGAGCGGCACAATGACCGCGACGTTGAATAGCGGCTCAGTCTATCGCGGCCCCTTCTTCCAGGTCACGCAGGAAACCCGGATTGACGAGCTTGCACCCCTGTGGGTGGGGTGGGGACGCCGGTGGCGTTGGCACGGCTGGGACTATTGGGGGCCGCAGCAGAGCTACATGACTCACTATACCGGCAAGGTGCTCGCCAATCTGGACGGGCCCGGCGGACGAATGCGCTGCCAATTCACCCTCATCCGCCCGTCAGCGGGGATGGCGGGCGGCGGGCAGGGCCGATGCCAGCTTCCAAACGGAACGATCATCGACGCGGATTTCCCGTCCAGTTGATGGGACGATATCCGCACGGACGCCGCCCGGTCATATCGGTAGCCGACCTCGCAAGGCCGGCTGACTTTGGAAAAGCCTTCGAAAGCGGGAACTTCATGACTGATCCGGGGCAAGGGTCGGGTGGGATCGGCCGGATTATAGGTTGGGCACGAGGGCTTCGGTCCCGCATCGTGCGCATTCCCTTGGCCCTCTTCCTGATCGCTTGCGGCCTGCTCGGCTTCCTTCCCGTTGTCGGGTTCTGGATGTTGCCAATCGGTCTCGCCCTCCTGGCGGAAGACCTGCCCATTCTTCGCAGGCCCGCCCGGAGACTGATGGCCCAGGTGGAAGCTCGCCGACTGGCGGTGCTTCACCGGCTGGCCGTCCATCGAACGGAAGGTGCGGGCTGGTTTGATGGTCTGCTTGGGCTGATCACGGCGCTCCTGGTCGTCTTGGTCGCGCTGCGCCTGGGGCGCCGGCTCTAGACTGCGCGGCGATGGCCGCGCATGTGGCGGCGAACCGGTGTGGGTCGCCCGGGGTTCTGGCCCGGACCGCAGCCAAGGTCATCCCTGGCGGGACGGCCCGTTCGGTTGCTCATGAATTCTTCGCGCCTTCGGCCGGCTCGCGCCTGGTCCGTCTCGCGGCTTCCTCCTCCTCCCTCACCCTGTCCGGCGGAGCGGCTGTCCAAGCCGGCGGGTCGCTGGCGGGAAAGGATTCCATCAGTGCCTCGTCGACAGGGTCCATGGGCTCGACGAGGATGTAGTTGCGGACTTCGCGGATGCCGGGAGCCCGCCAGGCCGCCTTGGCGACCTCGTCCTTCTCGGCCCATGAGCGAACCTTGCCACGAAGGGTGACGACGCCCTTGTCGCTCTCAACCACGATATCCTTTGCATGGACCTCCGCGCTTCGCTTCAGCGCTTGCTCGATCTGAGCCTTGAGATCCATCGGAGCGGCTTTCGGCTCGACCTCGATCAGGTTGAGCACGTCCTTGACACCTGGCACCTCTCGGACCGCCTTTTCCGCCAATTGCCGTTGGAAGTCCCACGGCACCTCGCCTTCGAGCGAGATCGAGCCGTCGCGCACGGTGACCTTGACACCCGGCGACACGGTCGGCAGCGCGCGACTGAGTGCGTCGACCGCGTCCTGCGCGATCTCGCGATCCAGCCGCTCGCTCGACGGTTTGACCTGCAGATCATTCACGACCGCCTTGACGCCTATCACGCGCTTGCTGGTGCGCTCGGCGGCAGATTGTTCGGTGGAATTTCTGACGAAGCCGGCAAGCGTGACCACGCCGTCCTTGACGGTCACCGCGACGTCGCTTGCATCGAGCTCCGGATCCCAATGCAGCTCTGCCTCGACGTTGCGCTTAATTTCCTGGTCGGGTCTCATTCCACCCTCCTGCGAAGGTCGGCCCCGCCTACACCCGAAGCCCGCATCGAAAATTGACCTGCGTCAATTCCTGCGGCGCGTGTCGCATGCCCTGGCTTCCCGGCCTCGATATCGAATTGAAATTGATCGTTATCAACGCGCCGGAAGCCAGTGCCATGCGAACCGTCGACCTCGGGTTCACGGAGGCGTCACATGGCTACCGCTTTCAATCCAGGCGGGCTGCATCGGCGGGCAAAGGAGGTATTGCTCGCAAGCAATTGGTGGGCGGCCGCAATCCGCGGCGTCTGCGCGATCCTGATCGGATCGGTAGCGATCCTTGCGCCAGCCGTTACGCTTGCTGCGCTGTTGATCATCTTTGCCGCCTACTCCTTCGTGGACGGAGTATTTGCCGTCGTCCTCGCCATCCGGGGTGCACGAAGGCATGAACGCTGGGGATGGCTCGCATTCAACGGCGTGGTTTCAATCGCTGCCGCAGCTCTCGCGGTCATCTTCCCTGCGGCCAGCGTCCTGGCATTCACAATTCTGTTCGCCGCTTGGGCAATAGTTTCCGGCAGCGCGAGTGTTGCCGCCGGCGTCGGCCTCGACAAATCGCATGGCCGCTGGTGGCTGATCGCCGGCGGCATCATCGCCATCTTCTTTGGCTTCTGGGCTGTCCTTGACCTCGAGCTTGGAATGCTTGCGCTATCATACCTCGTGGGCTTCCAAGCTCTATTCGCCGGCTTCACCTTACTCGCGCTTGCCTATCGGCTGCGCGAACGGAAGGTCGAGGGGACTGCCGACAGAACAGCGAATCTCCATGCCAAGGCGCCACGGGAGGCACATCATGGGTGAGATCCTGCAACCCGGAACCAAGGCTCCCGAGTTCAAGGCGCCTGTCACTCCCGATCAGAAGCTATCGCTCAGCGACCTCAAGGGCCGCCGCGTGATCCTGGCCTTCTACCCCGCCGACTGGAGCCCCGTCTGCGGCGACCAGATGACCCTCTTCAACATGGCGCTTCCGGAGTTC
The DNA here is from genome assembly GCA_946886645.1 of uncultured Sphingomonas sp. The sequence continues at coordinate 7,740 of CAMPIY010000002.1, read as the reverse complement.
CGCAAGCATGGCGCGGAATTAATCGGCATCTCGGTCGACGGAGCCTGGTGCCACCAGGCATATGCGAAGGCAAACCAGCTCCATTTCCCGCTGATCGCCGACTTTCACCCCAAGGGAGAGATCGCTAAGTCGTATGGCGCATATCGCGACAACGAGGGCGTTGCCGATCGTGCTTTGTTCATCCTCGACGAGACCGGGCACATCGTCTGGAGCCATTGCTCGCCGATCGCGGTCAACCCGGGCGCCGACGGGATTCTCGACGCGCTCGAGAGGATGCCAAAACTGCAGGTCGCCGATGCCTGAATTGCGATTTCCCATCACCGATCATGACCACGTCATCGGACCTGCCGACGCTCCTGTAACGCTCGTCGAATATGCCGACTACCAGTGCCCGCATTGCCAGGCCGCCTGGCCACAGGTCGAGCTGGTCCTGCGCCATTTCGGGCGAGATCTCCGCTATGCCTATCGGCATTGCCCGATCTCGACTGTGCATCCCCTGGCCAAGCCCGCCGCAGAAGCCGCGGAATTCGCCGGAGCTCATGGAATGTTCTGGGATATGCACTTGGCGATCTATGCCAACGGGCACCGATTGTCGAGCGTGACGCTGTTCGCGATCGCAAGCCATTTAGGGCTCGACGTTGCCGAGCTCCGGCTCGCGCTCGAGCAAGGCACCTACGCTCCGAAGGTCGAGGCCGATTCCTTGGGCGGCATCCGCAGCGGAGTGAACGGTACGCCCTGCTTCTTCGTCAACGGCCGGCGCCACGACGGCTCCTACGCTGCCCCGGACCTTACCGCAGCCATCGACGCCGCCAGGCAGAAAGGGCCAGCACGGAATATCCCCATTCGTGCGTGATGGCGATCGCAGGGCAGGATGATTGTCCTGTTCCAGTCGTGAGCGGGCAGATTCACTAATGCGCAAGGAGCAGCGGAAGCGGACTGGTCTTGAGCAGTGAGCGCGTGACGCTGCCAAGCAGCATTTCGCGTATCCGGTTGTGGCCGAAGGCGCCGGCGACGATGAGCCCGCTCCCCAGTTGCTCGGCGAAGGCGATGATGGCGTCCGCTACCGGCTTGTCGTCACTGTCCCTCCAGTGACCTTCGCTGAGCACCGCATGGTGCTTCAGATATTCAAGAGCCCGGGCAGAGGGAAACTCCTCGCTGTCCTTGTCGACACAAAGGACTTGCACCGGTTCCATCATGCCCAGAATCGGAAGCGCGGCCCGCATGGCGGTGGCTGCGGGGCGCGAGCCGTTCCAAGCAACCAGCGCCGGGCCGTTGGTATCAAGGCTTGCGGAGTTCTGCGTCACGGCCAGCACGGGAGCGCGGCCATGGAGTGTGACGCTGGAAATCGGAGGATAGGAATCGCGGGCGCTCAGCACGATCATATCCGCGAGGCGTGACTGGCGGACAATGGTGGCCGCCGCATCGCCATACAGCCGGTTCCAGCTCCATCCGACGCCGGCTTCGTAAAGGCGAACCTCAAGCTGTTCCTTATGCTTGTTTGCGACTTTCTCCATCGCCTTGAGGGATTCAGCCTCCGTCAGGGCGGACGCCGGATCTCCTACCGCCAGGGGTAATGTGATTACCTGGATGCAGTTGATGTGACCGCCCTGGCTCTTGACGAGCATGATCGCGGTTTCAAGCCGCGCATGCTGTCCGTCGTCCGGGTAGATATTGAGCAGCAGAGATAACATTGGACGGTCGCTAGGCCTCGCCTCCACAGGTCGCCTTGACGTCCGTCAACATGCGGAGTCCTCGCCTCCATTGACCATTGTCAAGGCAAGAATCGATGGCGCCACTAGAGCGTCAGGCGACGATCCATCGCGCGAAAGGGAAAGAGACCATGCCCACCATCAGGCGCACCGACGCTAAATTGCCCCGTGACCAGGTTTCGTCCCGACGACGCCTTGCATTGCTTGCGCTTGGCATGAGCGTGCTGCTTCCAGCTTGCCAGCGGGAGGGCGACAATGCGGATGCTCAGGCCAACCTCCCGGCCGGAACGCAGGCGGAGTCGGCTTCCGTCACCCAGTCGCCGACCGCCGCGGATGCCAGCGTCAGCAGCCAGATCGCCGCCAAGCGCCGCACTCTTGTTGCTGACGCGGTGTCGGCGTTGCGGGAAACCGAAGCGGCTGTGCAATTGCTCGCCGCAGCAAAGGCAAGCGATGCGATCGCAGCCTTGGAACGGGCGACCGGCAAGCTAGACATCGTCCTTGCCGCTGATCCTGACCTTGCGCTCGCACCCGTCGACGTCCGGGCAATCGTGCATGATGTAATTGCTGCCCCGGACGCGGTGACGGCGCTTCGTCAGCGCGCCGAAGCGGCGCTGGATGACGGGCGCCTGCAGGACGCGCGACATATGATTGCCGATCTGGCGAGCGAGCATGTCATCAGCGTCACGAGCATTCCGCTGGCCACCTATCCCGCAGCCATCAAGCAAGCTGCCGCGCTCATCCATGCCGACAAGCCCGCCGAGGCAGCCGCTGCCCTCGAGACGGCGCTCAGCACGTTGGTGGTCGAGGACACCATCATTCCGCTGCCATTGGTGCGCGCCGAAGCGCTGCTCGATTCCGCCCGGCCACTGGCCGAGAAGCCGCAGCGCACGGCCGGGGAAAACGACCGGCTTCGGCGCCTGCTCGACGCCGCCCGGGTGCAGATCGAGCTGGCCCAGGCCCTTGGCTATGCCACCAAGGACGATCTTGAAGCATTGTCCGACGAATTGAAGACCATCCGGCGCAAGACCGAAGGGCAGGGTTTCGCAACCGGCCTGTTCGATCGCATCAAGAGGCTGTTCGAAAAGGCCAAGAGTGACGCGATCAAGCCTCGAGCCGCGGGCTGAATCCAACGGCTGACTGCGGGCTCGTGCGCCTGGCATTGACGCTGGTCAAGGCGCGGCGCGCAATCTGGGACTATGCGATTTTAACGCTAACTGGAGTCGCCAACATGGCAATTGCAATTATGGAAGTGGACGTAACGGTCGCGGCGAGGGCCATGCGCGCTAGCAGACTGATCGGCATGGCTGTCGATAATGAACGGGGCGAGTTGATCGGCACGATCGACGACCTCATGCTTACCGGAGATGTTGTTGAATTCGCAATCCTCTCGATCGGCGGGTTCCTTGGCTTGGGCGCGCATCTGGTCGCGGTACCTTTCGACAGCCTTAACTTAAGCGAAGATCGGATAGTGCTTCCGGGCGCCACCCGTGAGGAATTGAAGCGCCTCCCCCAATTCGAGTATCGCTGACGTGTCGCCCAATGAGCGGTCCCTGATCGCGACGCTCACATGCTCATCGTCAGTCGTTGGCTATGGTATCAAATTGCCTGCGGTCAGCTGCAGGGTCAGGAAATTCCTCGACCTCCTCGCCCACGGGTTCCGCATCGACGGTGATGGTGTCGCGCGCGATCGCCCCGATCAGGTCGTATAGTTCCTGGTTTCGATCCCGCAGTTGTTGCCCCACTACGATCAGGTCCACCTTGCCCTCCTCCCACGCCTTGCGGCCGTCGCGAAGAAGTCCGCGGTCCTCCTCGTCGATATGGTGCATGGTCTCCTCGCCAAGCACATGTACCTTGGACCGGTATAGCTCTTCACGGCCGGTCATGTCGCCGAGTTCCACGATCAGTCGCCGCGCGACATCATGCTCGACAATGCCCTCGTCGATCTTGTCGACGGCGAGCACGGGCTTCAACGCCGCATAGAGGATTTCTTCCTCGATGGTCATATGAATGGCCAGCCGCACGCAAGCCTCATTGGCGAGCGAGACAAGCGCGTCGTCGCGAGCGTCCTCGATGCGATCGAACAATGCGCGGAAAATCTGGTGATCGTTCTTGATGAAGGCGACGGCAAGTGGATCGCCATCCTCGATTACGTGGGGCGGCTTGCGGCCGCGGTCGACATATTTGTCCAACGCCCTGTTCCTCCAAAGGTCGGGCATGAGTTACGCAATCGGTCTCCCGAAAAGCATTGACGGATGTCAGCCTAAGGCTCCGGATGAGGCACTGGCTCGTGCCGGGACGGAGCTCGGCGACCCGCGAGCGCTACTCCCGCATGGAGGATCCCCGACGCGGCCAAGCCGGCGGCCACGAGCAGGACAACTGTTTGGACAGTGAAGGTCGGCCAGAAAGGCCACCAGGCGGTGGTCAACGATACGATCAGGGCGAAGCTGCCAAGCACCAGTTCGAGGAGGCTGCGCAGGAACCTGGCCATGGCGGACCGGCGCGCGTGGCGGGCGGCAAAGGCGCCGCCCAACAAGTCCGCGATGCCCCGGGCTAGGAGCCACATCGCCAGCAGGAATGTCAGGGACAAGGCAGAATCGGGCGATCCGAGAATTAGCGACGCGGCGGTCAGGATCGACAGCAGCCCAAGGACGACTTCCTGACGGCTGCGGACGGTAATGAAACCCGCCAGGCCGATGGCGATTTCGGCAATGCCGGAAGCCAGCAGCGCATATCCCGTGACGACAATGGTTTGGCGTGAATCCGCGGGCTGCTTCAGGGCAACCGCGATTGCGGCGAGGATCATCAGCAGGCCGCACAGCAACGTGACGAGGCGATAGACTGCAGTCGCCTCAGGCCCGCCCAGGGAACCCGGTGCGCGACTCCAGCCAGGCCGCCCGACATCCTGGCCGGTTTCGCGCAACCGAGCTCACCTTCCCTTGCGGACCGTCAGCCGGCGGAAGCCTCGGCTTCCTCGCGCTGCTTGCCGGCGCTCTCGGTCCCGGACGAACCCGTGCCTGACTTGCGCGTGGCGGAATCGTCGCCGATCGAGGTCTGTTTCCCGCTTCCGCCATCGTCGCGCTTCACTTCGATTTCGCGCATCTTCTGGCGCTGCTCAGATCCCTTGGGGATGCTGATGGCGAGGATGCCGTCCTTGTACCGCGCATCGACGCTTTCGGGATTCGGCGCGAACGGCAGCTGGACGGCACGCCGGAACCGGCCGAATGCGCGCTCCACGACGCACATGTCGCCCTCTTTGGCCTGCCGTTCCTGCTTCTTTTCGCCGGACAGGATCAGGAAATTGTCTTCAAGAGTGACATGGACATCCGATTCCGGAACGCCCGGGACCTCCGCGGTAATCCGGATCTCATTGTCGGTATCCTCGATGTCGATGCGTGGATTGGGCAGCATGCCCCCCGATTCCCGAGTGTCGGCGCTGACGACGCGCGCAACGTCGGCAAGAAGGCTGTCCATTCCCCGGTTCAACAGTCGAAACGGATCTACCGCCGGCGTTCGAGCCGTCGGCTGTCCAAAGCTGAAGGCGGGGGCCAAGAAACGCGATGCCATGTTAATTCTCCCTCGATGCTCATCCGGCTACGGAGTCGGTGATGGGAGAGGAGTAGGGCCTGGCGGCCTTGCTTGCGTTGACGGCGGTCAGTTTTTCCGATCCGCAGCCTTGAACCGTCCGCCGGGGCTGAGCGCGCGCTCGGCGTATCGCCGCCCCTTAACCAGTTGCCGGTAGAACGGGCTTCGCGAGCCCGCCGCCGCGCGCTGATTGCGATCATTTGGATGGCAGACCCATGGGCGCTTGGGACGGGTTGAAGTGGCGACGGCGGCGGCCGCAAGGAGGAAGCGGGCGCCACCGTCGCCGGGCTAATCAGTACAGGCCTCACCGGCCTCGTCATGCGTCAATGAGAGTTCGAGCCTCCTGCAGCGCAGGATCGATCTGAATCTCGTTGTTCACCTCATAGACGCCCGGGGCGCGCCAGGCCGCTTTGCCGGCTTCCTCCTTCTCGGCCCAGGAGCGTACGCGTCCACGCAGGGTGACGACGCCACCGTCGGCGGTGACGGTGATATTCTTCGCGTCCACCTCGGCACTGCGCTTGAACGCCTGCTCGATCTTGGCCTTGACGTCGGTGGGACTTACGGTCGGCTTGACACGGATCAGGTTGAATACTCCCTTGGTGCCCTGGATTTTTCGAACCGCGGATTCTGCCGTGCGCCGTGCGAAATCCCAGTCGACCTCACCTTCCAGGTTGATGTATCCGTCACGGACGACGGCCTTGATCTTCTCCGAGCTGTAGGGGAGTTCGCGCTTCAAGGCGGCCGCGGCGTCCCGGGCGATATCCGGATCCGGACGCTCCGAGCCGGTCGCAAGCTTGACCTCAATGTCGTTTGCAACCGCTCTGACGCCCAAGACGCGCTTGGCGATCCGCTCGGCTGCATATTTATCGGTATAGCTGCTGACGAATCCGGTAAGCGTCACCGTCCCGTCCTTCACCTTCACGGCGATGTCGTCCGCATCAATACCGGGATCCCACTTGAGCTCTTCCTCAATGTTCCGTTGAATATTGCTGTCCGTCGTCATTTCAAGTCTCCGCAATCCGCTGTTGCCCATGAGGGTCCTGCCTTTGGGCGGATCGCGTGGCGCGGTCGTTGACCGTCGTCAGTTTCCGCGGGCGCGACCGAAAAAGACCTCGGGGAAAATATGGCGTCCATTTGGAACCAATTGAGATGCAAAGACCTTTGCGGATGGGGGGCATGAAGTTCAGCGTGGTCGGTAACCGCCGAAGTCCGGCGGCCCCATATACGCAATCCTGGTTGAGTCGCTTTTTCCGGCAGGGGCATAGTGGGTCCATTGAATTGAAGCGGTTCGCGATGGCGCCATTGCGAGTTATCGGGCATGCGACTTGAAGACCTCCCCGACCTGCCATTGGTGCTGGATGAGGTGTTGGAAGCGACAATGGCGCTGCAACGCGCCGACTTTGGCTACATTCAGCTCCTCGACGATGAGACTGCCACGCTGATGATCGTCGCGCATCGCGGCGTCGGACCCGATTTTCTCGAGCATTTTGAGTCGGTTGATGCCAACGATACCTCGGCATGCGGCCTCGCGCTCAAGACAGGCCGGCGGATTTTGGTCGAGGATGTCACGACCGATCCTGGTTACGCCCCGCACCGTGCCATCGCAGACGCGACCGGTTTTCGCGGGGTCCTTTCCACGCCATTGTTCGAGCGCGGCACCAGCAAGCCGATCGGCATGCTCACCACGCTCTTCCGATTGCCCTGGCGGCCGAAGAAGGAAGATCTGCGCATTGCCGATCTATTGGCTCGCCAGGCGGCTGATATGATCTTCTCCCGCATCGTCGAGCAGCAGCTGCGCGACAGCGATGAGCATTTCCGGCTCGCGCTTGAGGCCGGCAAACTGGGCACCTGGGAATGGGATGCGGCGACCCACCTGATCAAGGCGGATCATACTCACCAGGCGCTGTTCGGCTTGACCCCCCAGGACGAGCCCTTGCCCAACGAAGCCTATTGGGCGCGCATGGCGGCGGAAGAAACCGAAATTGGCACGCAAAGGGCGATCGACGCGCTTGAGAAGGGCACGGACATTCAATTGGAGCTGTCCGTTCAACCCTCCGAAGGCGTGACCCGGTGGATATCCGGCCAGGGGCGTCCCCGCCATCGTGGCACCGGATCGATCATTGGGATCAGCCGCGACATTACCGAACGGCGCAACCGGGAACAGGCGCTTCGCGAGCACAAGGAGTGGCTCGCAGCGATTCTCGACCAGGTGCCCGGCGCGGTCGGGTTTTTCAACGTCGACGGCCAATTGCTTTTGCGCGGCGGTCCGCTTGGGGATTTGTGGGATGGCATCATCCCATCCCATGACCCACGCTCGATCCAGCGATGGCGAAGCTTCGACGCCGAAGGCCGATTGCTTCCGAAGGCGGAATACCCTGGCGCTCGCGCCCTCAGGGGCGAAACCGTCACTCCCGGCATCGACTTTCTGCATACCGCGCGCGACGGGAAG
>CAMPIY010000001.1 GCA_946886645.1 uncultured Sphingomonas sp. | reverse complement strand
AGGCGTGGTGGGCGCGGCAAGGATTGAACTTGCGACCCCTGCGGTGTGAACACAGAGACTATTCCGCGAACCCGCAGAAATCCGCCATTTTTTCGTTCCGATGTCGCGGGACGAGCCGTGAACGGATCGGGAATCGGCGCCGATTTTACCGCACTTTTACCGCAGGCGCCGCGGCATGAACTTCCACAACCGCGTCCTCGAGCGGGTCATCAGCCACGCCCATCTCTTCTGCGGCGTCGGCGCCGGAGCTCGGGGCTTCAACCAGGCGAACCCCCGCGTCGGCAATGTCGTCGCCAAATTCGAATGTCGGGGCGGCATCGATGTCGACGCCGGCGCGATCCGGAACTTCAAGCGGCTGACCGGTGCCGAGGGCACCGTCATGGACCTCTTCTCGAGGGAGCAATATCTCGCCTTCCACGGCAAGGAGCCGCCGGCCGGATGGCGCGAGGCAGGGCCGGCCGACATCATGGCCACGTTCGGGCCCAGGGTCGACGTCGCCTTCCTCTCGGCGCCCTGCAAAGGCTTCTCCGGCCTGCTCAGCTCGAAACAGTCGCTCACCGACAAGTACCAGGCGCTCAACGCCCTGACCCTTCGCGGCGTCTGGCTGCTCTGCGAAGCCTATAAGGATGATCCGGTGCCGATCATCCTGTTCGAGAATGTCCCGCGCATCGCCAACCGCGGGCGCTACCTTCTCGACCAGATCTGCGCGATCCTCCGCTCCTACGGCTACAATGTCGCCGAGACCGTCCACGACTGCGGCGAGCTGGGCGGCCTGGCCCAAAGCCGGAAGCGCTTTTTGCTGATCGCCCGCCAGCGCGAGATCATCCCGAACTTCATCTATACCCCGGAAAAGCACCGGCTCCGCGGCGTTGGGGAGGTCATCGGCAAGCTGCCGCTGCCGGGTGATCCTATCGCCGGCGCGATGCACCGGGTCCCTGCCCTTCAATGGAAAACTTGGCTTCGCCTCGCCCTGGTGCCGGCCGGCCGCGATTGGCGGGCACTGAACGAGCTCGCCGTGGTCGACGGGGTGCTTCGTGATTACGGGATCCTGCCGGAAGGCCTGCGCGACAACGGCCTTGGCGTCTGCCGATGGGAGGACAGCGCACCGCTGCTGACCGGGCAGCGCTCGCCTTATCAGGGCCGGTTTTCCGTGGCCGATGTCCGTTATGATGGCCGTGACCGCTCTTCCACCCTCGGCGTCGGCACCTGGGACGGCCATATCGGCACGATCCAGGGCGAGAGCTATCCGACGAACGGCCGCTTTGCGATCGCCGATCCTCGCCCCGATCGATCGCTGAGCCTCGGCCACGAATATCTCGGCGTGAACACCTGGAGCATGTCGGTCGGGGCCATCTCATCGCGCGGCGGCGCCACCAATGGCGCCTACAGCATCGCCGATCCACGGCCCGATTATGGTCCGTCGACACATCGCTACGTCCTCGGCGTCCTGGACTGGAGCGAATTTGCCGGCGTGCTCGGGTCCAGCCCGAAGCCGACATGCGGAGCGAACTCGATCGCGGATCCTCGCGTCGACGGCCATCCGAAGAGCGTCATGCTGGGCGTCAGGCCATGGGCCGGCAAAGCCGCGGCGGCGGTGAAGGGCGATTGTTCGGTCGGTACCGGGCCCTATGCGATCGCCGACGTCCGGATGATGGGCCGGCCGCGCTTCAACAATACCTTCCGCATCGTGCCGATCGACCGCGAGGCCAATGCTGTTGCTGGCCCGGGTGGACCAGCCGGTGGCGCCTGTGTCGCCGATCCTCGCATGGGCGAGCGGGATTACGAGACGACGAAATACAAGATCACGCCATGGGCCGGCGCGACACGCGCGGTGATTGGTGCCAGCACGACCGGCGACGGGGCATTCGCCCTCGCCGATCCTCGAGGCGGCCCTGACGCCGGCGCCCTTCACGGCAAGTACCGCGTCGAGATGTGGATTGGCGCGGCGGCTCGATCAGTCATCGGCGGCCGTGATAACGGCGCTTTCGCCGTCGCCGACGTCCGCTGCAGCTGGGGCAATAGGCATGAGAACGTGCTCAGGGTCACTCCCGACCAGGACGCGGCCGGAGCGATCACCAGCGGCGGGCACAGCGTAACCGGTGGGCAGCCCTGTGTCGCCGACGTCCGCCGCGAGCATTACCAGACATGCGGGCACTATGGCGTCGTCGGCTGGGACAACTCGGCCGGTACGGTGTCGGCCACCCTCGGCCACGACAACGGGCCCGGGAATGTCGCGGATCCTCGGCCGGCTGAGATCCAGGAGCCGCTGATCGCGCTGCCGAAGCCAGAGGACCGGCTGGTCTGCCGCATCATCAGTACCGATGAGACCTGGCATCGCCCATTCAGCACGCTCGAGCTGGCTGCGCTGCAGTCGATCGTCGATCCGGAAGAGGTGTTCTTTTTCGACGAGGCCCGACAGACTTGGCGGGCACGGTACGCCTTCGACCTCGAGAGCTCGAGCGATGCGACGAAGCGGGAATGGATCGGCAACGCCGTGCCGTCGAAGTCGGCTCGAGGAATCGCCGAGACGATCGGCGAGACGATCCTCCTGGCCGAGATGGGCGAGACCTTCACCCTCTCGACCCGCGAAATCTGGGTGAAGCCCGGGGCGCTGGCCTTGACAGTCGACGCCCATCAACCGGCCTATGACATGGACGCGGGGCTGGCGTGACCGAGCGGACGTCCAAGCTGCCGACCCAGCCGTCCAGGCCCCATCTCTACACGGGTCCGGTTCGCGACCCCTATTGCCCGAGGTGCCATGCACCCATTCGGTCGCTCGGCCGGGAATGTTGCAGCCCTGATCTCACCGAAAGGAGAACTTGAGATGGCCGAGGCGGTCAACCATCCCGCGCACTACGGCGGCGCGGACAATCCATATGAGGCGATCAAGGTGATCGAGGCTTGGGGTCTCGGCTTCAGCCTCGGCAATGCCGTCAAATATATCGCCCGCGCTGAGCACAAAGGTGCAGCCGTACAGGATCTCGAGAAAGCCCGTTGGTATCTCGACCGAGAAATCGAAAACAGGAGGCAACAGGATGGATAAGGTCGACGTGCTCGACCACGGCTTTGTGCGTCTGGTCGATTCCATGGGTAGCGACCTCAGCGTCGTTCGTGCAGCTCGCGTCTCGTATGATGCGGCTTGGCGCGCTGGCGACAACGAGGGGTCGGACAAGCGACTGATCGGCTATCTCTGGCGGAATGCTCACACGTCGCCGTTCGAGGCTGTGACGATGACGTTTGAGGTCAAGGCGCCGATCTTTGTCTTTCGCCAGTGGCACCGCCATCGGACCTGGTCCTTCAACGAGCTGAGCGCCCGCTACCGCGAGCTGCCCGAGGAGTTCTATGTTCCGGATCCTGCGCTGATCGGCGAGCAGTCGAAGGACAATAAGCAGGCCCGGGTCATCGGGACCGGCGCAGTCTTGCACGAAGAGCTTTTGCTCGAGCGACGCAGCGTCGAGGTCGATCTCCTACGCGGCACCTGTGAGGACGCGTTCAACATGTACAGGCGCCTGATCGGGGGCGGTTGGCCCCGCGAGCTGGCGCGATCGGTCCTGCCGGTCAGCACCTATAGCCACATGTTCGCGACGGTTGATCTGCTCAACCTGCTCAAGTTTCTGACGCTGCGCGATCACGATCACGCGCAGTACGAGATCCGGGTCTATGCCGAGGCGATGAAAGAATTGGCCCGGGCGGTCGCTCCGGCGTGCATCGAGGCATGGGAACGCGGCAGGGACGTGTGATTGTCCGTCAACGACAGAAATCCGGCTTTCCGCGCGTCGCGTGCATGGTCGAAGGGTGCCGGCGAGGAACGACGCGGATTGAGCCCTGGCCGGATGGCACGATCGGGGTCGAAACGTGCCTGCCTCATCCGACATGGATCTGCGGCCCTCACTGGCGCCAGGTGCCGAAGCGTCTCAAACGCCGCCGCACGTTCCTCTATCGCCGCTGGCACAAGATCTGCCCGACCCGCTGCTATTGGCATCTGCCGCCGGGATCACCGGCTCGCCTTAAGGCGGTTCAGGCCGAGCGCCTGCTCGAGGAGAACTGGAAACGGATCGTCGCGGTGTTCGACGAGGGGCACATCGACGTCGGCGAGATCGAGAGGATGTTCGGATGACGTGCGAGCGCGTCACCCTCCCGGGCGGAGCAACAGCCATCGTCTGTGGCTCGCGACGGCGACCGAAATGCAAGTGCGGCCGTCCCGCCCGGCTGCTTTGCGACTGGAAGGTGCCGACCAAGCGGAGCGGAACTTGCGACGCGCCGATCTGCGACCGCTGCACTGTCTCGCCGGCTCCCGGCAAGGATCTGTGCCAGGTCCATGCGATCGTATTTGAGGAATGGAAGGCAAGCCGGTCGTGACGTTCCGCGATGGGAACGGGCCCACGTTCGACCATTACTGGCGCCTGCGCGTTCGGCTTCCCGATCGCCATGGGCAGCGGTGCCGAGTGGTCGCTCGGGGCAAGATGAACAGCATCCAGATCGAATTCGAGGATGGCGTGCGACACATCGTGAGCCGCTATTCCGTGCGGAAGGCGAGTTGGTGAACCTCTGTCGGTGCTGGGTCTGCACAGCGCTCGATTGCATGTTCCCAGACGAGGGCCAGCAGCTCGCACTCTTCGGAGATTTCCGAGGCTGGGAGCCGTCCACGACAGCCGCAAGAAAACAGGCGCTGAACCAGCATTACACAAGTCAAAAGTCGAAGAGGTAACAATCCGAAAGTAAAACTAGGCAGACGCGTTTTATTTTTGCGGTTGTCCACCGCTTCACCCGCAGTCAATCGCCAGTAAGGACCCGCAAACATTGCATTATTTACTTGCAATCAACCTTTGCGTCTCTATTTTCAGCCTTGCCCGGCGAGCGACGAGTCGCCCCGCCAGGCATCGAAAGGAATGAGCCCGCCGGCCAGCTCAGATGGCCGGCAACGAAAGGATTGGACCATGATGCATAAGACCAGAACCCGCCGGCCTCGCCGCTATGTCTCCCGCAGCCAATACCGTCGCAACTGTGAGGCGGTATGTTGGGGCGCCCTGCTCGCCGTGATCGGCCTCGCCATCGCCGCGGTTGCGGTAATCGCCGCTTCGGACATTCCTACTCACAGCGATCCGCTTGGCCTCGCCCATGGTGTCGCGCTCTTGTTCCTGATCGGCGCCGGGCTGCTGTCCTACGGCTCCTTCGGTGTCGCCGCTGGCCTCATCGCCAATGCAGGGAGTCGCTGAGATGGCGCCTGCCACTATCGCCGAGCGTGCCGCCGATCTGATCCAAGCCGGTCATTGGGCTGCCTCGAGCCTGCGCGCTGCCTTTGCCTATGCCACGTTCGGGCCGGGCGCCTATCCTAAGCCGGTCAGTGGCGCTTATCCCGACTATGCAGCGCTAATGGCATTCGAGCGCCATTGGATTGGCGCCCGGCGTCATCGCAATGATGGCCAGCTCCTGAGCGAAACCGCAACGAATAGAGCAGAGCGCGTCGGGAAGGCTGAGACGCTCAGCGCTTTGCGCCTTTTCGTCATCTCTACTCAGGGGAGTAATTGACATGCAGCCGAGCGACTATGCCATCGAGCCCCAGCGCGACACGTTCTATGGCACGCCGGAAGGCGCCGACGGCTCGACATGGTACGAGCACTGCGACGAAGCCGAAGCTACCCAATGGGCGGTCTTTGACGTCCGGGAAGGCGTCGGCGGCGCTGGCCCCGATCTCATTGAGGATTTTCTCAGCCGTGCCGAGGCCGAGGCGTTCGTCAAAGGCATCTGCTGGGGCCGGGGCGCCCGATAACGGCGAAACGCGCCGCCCGTCACCATGGCGGGCGGTTGCGTCGGTAGGAGCTGGCCGCCCTACCCTGATGAGCTGGCCAACGAAGGGAATAAGACAATGCTGGATATTATCGCCGCCACCTTCCCGCACCTGGTCGAGGCGCTGAGGCGCAAGGGGTGCAGCCGTGCCGACGCGGCCGGCCTGATCCTCGCCGCGCGCTTCGGCGAGCGCGCCACGGCTTGGAGCGCCGAAGATTGCGCCAAGGCTCGACGCGTCATCGCTTCCGCTTTCATCAACCGGCCGCGCCGCGTCCGGCTCGACGTAGGAGCCTGAGCCATGGCTGAGCCCGTTATGATCATGATTGAGATAGACGGCGGAGTCGTTGCCGGCGTCTATACCGCCGGCGTTCCGGTCCGATTCGTTATCGTCGACTATGATACGGAAGGCGCCCCCAAAGCCGAGACTCGCGCGGTCGATGGCGTTCCGGCCTTCGTCAACGGCGGCGATGCCATCGCCGACGGCCCGGCCGTGCTCAAAGCCTTTGAGGCATGGGACGGGCCGGAAGCCCCGGCGATGGAAACGAAGCCCCAGGCGATGGAAAGCGCCGCGGAGTCGGCAGAATGACGCGCCGGCGCCTTTCGCCAGGCCTAATGCGCGCTGATACGCTCCGCGCCATCGCCGCGGCCGCCAAGCGCGAAGCCGAAACGCTCGGACTCGCCAATGCCGCGCAGCTCGCCGACGATGCCGAAACAGCCGCATTCAACGCGCGGAGCGGCTATGAAGCCGCGCAAATGGTCGACACCGGCGGCTCTAGCCAATCGTGGGCGCTTCGGCGCCATGGCGCCGATTGGCAACGCAAGGGCCGGCGCTGGCTTGATCAGGCGCGCGCCGAAATTGAGGCCGCAAAGCGCGCTAAGAGCGAAGAGACAGAATAGCCGAAACGCGCCGGCCGGCTCGAGCTGGTCGACGCGTCGGAAGGGAGCGCCCGCCCCTTTCCTGATGAGGCAGGGCATTGAAGGGAAAAGAGCAATGAACGTTCTGAGCTACAGCGAAACCGACGAATGCGCCGACAACGTTCCACAGGAACGGTTGCGGACGATTTTCACGCTCGATCAGGCGCGGATCCTGGCCAAGGAGCTGATGCCGGATCAGGGCATGCAGCTGACCGACAATTTCGCGCTTTCGCTCCGTGAACGGGCGAACAGATACCGGGCCGAAACCGGCGCCAAGGCCACCTTGATCAGCCATATCGGCCGAAGGGGCGGCGGCATCGAGGCGTTGGTGGAAATGCTCGCCACCCATCCGCTGGACCGGACATGGGAGAATTACGGGAATTTCGCCTATGAGGCCGAGGCGGTCGACGGGACGCCAATCGGCGGGCTGGTCGAGGGAATCGCCTTTTCGGGCAATTTCTTCACCTATTCGTTCGGCTTCTATCTCGTCAGCAATGAAGCGGACGTCATCGAGCGACTGACCGCCGCAATCCGCGCCAATCAGCTCCGCGCCGACTATCTCGATCAGCCGCCCCCATTCAATCCGCGCCTGGTCACGGTCGAGCGCCACCGGTTCAGCACAACCCAGGGCGAGGCGTCGGTTTTCTATGATGGCGAGCTGGTCGAGCGCTTCGGCGACGACATCCGCATCCAGACTAACGGCCAATGGGAAGGCTACGGCGATCGCCACTGGCAGGACGTCGCGCGGCGCGTGCTCGCCGAGCGCCACGCCAAGGCTCGAGAAAAGGCCATGACCGACGGAAACTGAGGCGAAACGCCGGCCGATGTCGGATTTCCGATATCGGCCGCGCGTCCGCTCCCTTGGGCATGGGAGCGCTGATGAGCCAGCCCATTGAAAGGACAATGACCGATGAAAAATGAGACCATCGAGACCGCCGGCGCCGAGCTGGCCAATCCCTGTTGCGACGTCGAGCGCAAGCCGCTGGTCGACGCGCTCGCCTTCCTCAACCGTATCGTCGAGCGCCGCAATACGTTCCCGATCCTCAGCGCTGTGGCCATCACCATCGGCGATGGGGCCATGATCATGACGGCGACCGATCTGGACATTATGGCGGACGTTTCCGTTCCATGCGCCGGCACGGTGCCAGGCAGCTTTGCGGTCGACGCCGCGGCGCTTCGCGATATCGTCAAAAAGGCTAGGTCCCTGTTGAGCCTTTCGGTGGAAAGCGAGGCCGGCCGGCTGAACGTCGCCAGCGGGCGGAATCGCTATTGCTTGCCGCTGATGGCCCTGGAGATCTTTCCTTCGCTCCACGGGCCCGGCGAGGCCTCTATTCGCATCGATCTGCCAGGCGATCAGCTGGCGCGCGATCTGGCGGCCGTGGCGCCGGCCATGTCGAAGGAAGAGGCTCGCTACTATCTCCAGGGCGTCGCCGTTCAGGCGCGGGCGGGCCGGCTGTTCTGGATCGCAACCGATGGCCACCAACTGGCCAGGATCGAAAGGGAAGCGCCGGCCGGAAGCGAGGCCTTGCCGGATATCATCATTCACCGAAAGACGGTTGCGAGCATCTGCCAGCTCCTGAAGGGCGCCGAGCCCGCCACCCTTTCGATGGAAACGGACGGAAGCCGCATCGCGGTCGACGGTCCCGGCTGGCGCGTCGTCGCCAAGCTGATCGATGGGAGCTTTATCGATTGGCAATCAGTCATGCCAGGCGGCGAGGCGAGCCCGTTCGGTGACGTCGAGCTGCAGTCGGTGGCGCTGGTCGAGCTGGAGCCGCGCCTCAATGCCGGCCAGATCGCCGCTCTTGCCAAAGGCGTCGGATCAGCCCTTTCGGTGGAAACGGGCGAAAAGGCGGCGCTGCTCAGCGCCCGCGACTATCCGGAATGGCTGGGCATGAGCATGCTGCTCCGTCCGGACGCCGCGCCCAAGGGCTACGGCTTCAGCGAATATGAGCATTCCAGCCGGCATGCTTCCGGATATCTGCTCGACCTTGCCGAGCGCCGCGGGCTTCCCAAGTTCGCGGACGTCACGCTTCGGCTTACCGCCGATGGCCTGGTCCATGGCATGACGTTCGGAAAGGCGGAGTGGATCCAGCCGCCGGCCGTCGAAGTGATCGATTGGAACCGCATCGGCGCCCCCGATGGGGTGCGGACGGTCCAGCCGGAAGGCCATTGGGAATATGAGGATGGCGCCTATTCGGTGCCGATGCCTCGCACTCATCAATCGTTGGTCGCGGTGGAAATCGTCGGCGATGATGGAAAGGCGGAGTTCCACCATCTCCGCACCAACAAGGCCGGCGCGCTCGAGTTGAGCAAGGAAGCGGTCCGGACGCTTTGCGGCGACGTCGACCAGGCCGGCCGCGTCGAGATTCCGGCGCTCCAGTTCCTTCATGGCGAAATTGTCCGCGGCATGCATATTCCCGGGCCGCGATGGACCATCGATGGGAAGCGAAGCCGGCGAATGACGGACCGGGAGCAGCTCGACGCCTATTGCGCCGATCCGGCCGGCTTCATGGCTCAGCTTCGCGCCCGCCCGGCTGACTGTGATGTCGGCGCGGCCATCCAGGCGCTCGCCATGCTTACCGAGGCGTTGCCGCCGGCGCGCGTGATCCGTGTCGACTTCGCCGGTGAGGCGGAACGGCGCCGGGTCATTGAAGAGCGACAGGCCGCCGAGGAAAAGGCCGAGGCGATCACGTTCGCCGGGCCGCTGGGCGCTGTCATTGCCGGGCTGGTCCAGCGGGTCGAAGCGCTCGAGGCTGAGCGGGCGCCCCAAGCGATGGAAATGGTGCCCGTTTCGGTGGGGAGCGGAATCACCGCCGAATCGGTGTCGGAAACCGCAGAAATCAGCCGTTCCGAAGGAGCTCCGACGGTCGAAACGCCGGTTTCGAATCGCACCCCTCGATCGCCGGCACGGGAACGGCTGGTCCGGCGCTATCTGACGATGCGCCGCCAGCGCCAGATCGATCGCGCCGCGCTCGAGGCGGCCGGCGAATATGTCCGCCAGGCCGATGCGGAGCGCGACGCCATGCGGGTCGAAATGGCGAAGCCGACGCATCTCAACGGCCCCGCGCCGGCGCTGGTCGCCAGATTGCACCAGGAACGGGACTCGGCGGAAAGGCGGGCGGGAAGCGATGCCGAACGCATCGCCCAGCTCGAGCGCGCCAATGCGAGAATGGGGGAAGAGATGGAAAGGCTCGCCGGCCGCGCGATCCGGGCCGAACAGGCGCTGCAGCTCTATCGGACGCCGGCGCTCGCCTTGACGTACCAGGGCGACGCTCAGTCCGTCCAGGCTGAGGGAGCGAGCCAATGACCGCACTCGCCCCTCATCCCGCTCTGGCGCGCCGCGCGGGCGGCCGGGAGCTATGCCAGCTGGTCGACAACTGGAAAGGCGCCGTTCCGATCGGCGGCGCCATTGTCGAGCCCAAGGTCGACGGCTTCCGGGCGCTGTGGATCGATGGAGAGCTGGTCACCCGCGAAGGGACTCCGCTCGCCGGCGCCGATCATATCGCGGCACGCCTTCGCCAGCTCGAGCACGAAGCCTGCATGCCCATGTTCTTCGACGGCGAATATCAGGTCGACGGCTCTTTCGGCCGGACGCTGGCCCATTTCAGGGCCTTCGGTGGAAATGGCAGCGCCGGCACGCTCCAACTCTTCGACGCCATGCCTATGCGGGTCTGGCGGGGCGAAGATGCCTGCGACAGCCTGGAGCTCCGCCGCGACAAGCTGGATCGGCTGGTCAAGGGCAAGGAGGATGGCGCCGTCCGCCTGATGCCCTGGGCCTTCATGACCGACGTCGCCGACATCGAAGCCCGGGCACGGGAATATATCGCCGCGGGCGGCGAGGGCGTCGTGGTGAAGCAGGCGACGGCCACCTATCAGCGGAACCGGTGCGGGCTCTGGCAGCGGATCAAACGGGCATTGACGGTGGATTTGCCGATCCTCCGCCTCGAGCCCGATCGGGCCAAGCCCTATCTGCTGGGTGTGATGGTGCTCGATCGCGGCGGCCGCGAAATCCGGGTGCGGGCCGGGTTCAGCGACGCTCAGCGGATGGCATTCTGGCGCGATCGCGGCGAGATGCGCGGGGCCATTGCGGAAATCGAGGCGATGGAAATCACCGAGGCGGGCGCGCTAAGGTCGCCCCGGTTCGTGAGAATGAGGGCGGACAAGGGCCGCTGATTGGCATTGAAAGGAAGGGAAACGAATGAGTGAACATCAACCGACAAACCCGGTGTGGCAACCAATGGCAACGGCTCCTCGCAACGGCCGGTCCTTTGTACGACTGGTGCGCACCACGATCATCGGTGGCGGGCCTCCGTGTTATGAGTTTCACATCGAGCCGCTTCGACGGCGATGGGTAAGCCCAGACTCGGAAGGGGCGTGGATGGGCGCCGTCTATAGCCAAAGCGACGAGCAGGCTGCGCACGGTTGGTGGGCCACGCGCGTTCCCGTCGACCCGCAAGGACGTATTTTGATGCCCGTCGACGCCTTGCCCCGACCGCACGACGCGGAGGGTGTCCCTGATGGCGAATGAATATCAAAAGGTCCGCCTGGCAGTCAGCCATGGCCCCGATCTGCACTTCGATGGAAAGCTGCTCGGCGAATATACGACCCAGAACCGGGCCGGCACGAAGGATCGCTGGACTGAGCTTCGGCTCTGGGAGACGCCGGCCGGCAACTGGATAGCCGAGAGTGTCGGCTGTTCTTCGCGGGAAAGGGAAGGAGAGATCCGCGCCGCCGGCGTCGTCGAAGCGGCAGCCGGAGAGACCTATGGCGAGGCCGTCCGCGAAGCCATGCAGATCTGGCAGTGGACAACCGCGGCCAAGGCCTTCGCCCGCGAGCTCGGCTGGGACATCATCCAGAGGGTGGATTGATGGGCCGCCCAAGGCAGGATGATCCATCGCGATTCCGCTGGGAGGATCCGGACGAAACCGAAGGCCGGCGCCTCTACCGCATCAGGGCTGAGCAGGAAGCGCGACCATGGCTAGGCGGCCGACGGGTTCGGCTTAGAGGCGATGACCAATGAGTGCGGCAGATTTTGCCGAATGGCATGAGCTTTCGCCGGCGGAGCAGGCTCAGCGGGCAATCGATGGCGAGATTAGGGCTGCCGGGCAGCTTGGGCTGTCCGTCGAGCGCCTGAGACAGCTTTGTGAGCCTCCGCGGGCGCCCGTGGCAAAGCTCCGCCAATTCGTGCCGCGCTGTCATTCTTGCGGCCAGGCGTTGCCGCGGTGACCCGGTATCGATGGAAAGTGAGCGCGCCGGGCCAGCCGCCGGCACGGGTCGGCGACTGGTTTCCGGACCATCTGGCAGCTCGGCGGGACGCTGTGGATTGCGGCGTCGCCCGGGAGGACGAGAACGGCCAGATCTATCTAGACGCGCTCACCGAGATCGAGCCGGAGGAATCACCCCCGATCGATGGAAACGAAGGGGCTATTCGACCGCCAGTTCAGTCACGATGAACCGCGCGGGCCCGGTCGCCTTCATGCCGTGGCCGAATCCGATGTCGTTGCCACCAAAGACGAAGCCGACGCAGCACGCATGGGTAATCGCATCGCGAAAGCCGGCCGGATTATAGACCAGGGGCAATTCAGCGTTCGGATCGTTGCTCGATCGCTGGGTTGCCGTCCAGGGGCCGTCGAGCGGCGCGATCATCTCGAAATCCCCCGCCTGCAGCCGCTGGCGGACGAACGTCGCATACCACCGATCATCCTCGTAATCGCCTTTGGCGCTCCAGTTGTCGCCCTCTCGCTGGAAATACATTGTGATCTGGGCGGGATAGCGGCCGGCCAGATCCCTTTCTGGAACCGCCAGCAGCTCGGTGCCCTCTGCCATCTCGATCCGACCCTTGACGCGGATCCGGTCATGGCCGGCTAGGGAGCCGTGGTTGAAGGTGACGTAATCGACCTTCTCGCCATCGCCAGTCGGTACGTCGAAGGCAAAGCCTCCGCCGGGATGTGCTTGAGGGTGCGTCGGCACGCCTGGCGATCTGTCACCGTCCCACAGTTCTGGGCCAATATAGATCCGGCGCGTATCCACAGTGCCGCCTGGGCTGGGCGTCTTGCCGCACGTCGAGGCCGTCCGTTCAGCTCGGCGCACTCGCTTCCGGATCAGGATGAATCCGATGGCGGCCGCGATCGGGAGAGCGAAGAGCAAAAGCACGCCAAGGTCGCCCATGGCTCAATTCCTTTCGTGGAGGGGCGATGGAAAGTCGAACCGGAACCGGAACCGTCGTGAGAGCAGTCGGCTAGAACATGCTCAAAATCTGGAATTCCTTGTCGTAGCGAATGCCCGCCGGAGTATCGCGGGAATGCGTCGCGATCGGGGAATTGCGCAGATAGCCGTAATAGGTCTTGCGCTGGCGGTAGATGCTCGAGGTCGGATCGAAGCACCACAGGGCGACGCCGCGCTTTCCCAGCCGTTCGACCAGGGGCCCGAACTTGGTCTCGTAATCGGCCTCACTCATCCAGCCGAAGCGCATCATCAAGGTGCGCCAGATCTGGCCGGCCTGCTCGTCAGCGATGCCATAGCGATTGATCGAGATGTCGCCGAGATCCTCGACCCCGCGCTGCCAGCCAGGAGAGTACCAGTTGGCCGGGGTCAGCTTCTCGCCCATGACCAGCATGGCCGCCTCGAAATCGCCGGTATGGCCGCTGATGTCGATCCGCCACCAGCGCTGGCTCACCTTCTTCGGCAGCTCGATATGGCTGTGATAGAGGCCGTCCTCGCGCGTGATCGAGGGATTGATAAACGGAACCTCGCCGCTGTCGTAACCGCCATGGGTGAAATAGACTTCGGCCTTCCCGTTGAGCCCCGAAATCGCGCTGTCGAAATGCATCGCCGCCGAGCTGGACGCGCCAGTATAGACCAGGGTGGCCTCGTCGACATCGGTAGAGGTCCCGACGAGATAGGTGATCGTCGAGCCGATCCGGCGGATGAACCAATATTGCGACGTGGAATAAGCGGGGCCGGTAAACAGCTGCACGCCGTTTTCCCAGACGCGGGCGCCCAGCGCTGGATTGCCGGGAAAATAGATCGCACGATCGATGCTGCTGTTGGTGTTGTCCGTCAGCGGGTCGGTGTTGACCCCGAAGAACATATCCTTGTTCGTCGTGACCGGCTTGATCCTGAGCACGAAATCGCCGCTGATGCTGGCGAGCGAGACGGCGCTGGCATTATAGGCGCCGTCGGCACCGCTGGTCTTTTCCACCGAATATGGACCGCTGAGATTGACCGTGGTGGTGTTGCCATTGTCGCTGATGGCGCGAAAGCCGGGGCCGTCGACATCCGTCTGAGTGCTCGCCAGATTGATCCGGAAGGTTGTGCCGGGCAAGGCGTTCGCAGCCAGCATGGAGACGAAATCGATTGGCTTCGCGGTCCCGAAATCGCCCCTGATCCAGAGATTGCTGTTCCCGTTCGATTTCCACGTCATCCCGGGCGCCTTGAACTCGCCCAGGTGCGATGCAGGCTTCTCCGCCCGCTCGTTGCCGGTGGCGATCGTGCCCAATGGCGTGGGAATGACGGCGAAAGGAAGCGTCGGCATCTAAGCTCAACCCCAACTGATGATGGTGGACCGGTCCTCGCCAGGGCGGATCCCGAACTCGACCGCCGCGGCGCTATGTGCCGCCGATCTTTCGTCATCGATCACGGCGACGGCCGGAGTGGTCTGGCTGTAATCGAGCGTGCCGGTGAGGCTCAGCGCCTGATTGACGTCCTGGCGGAAGCGACGACGATCGGCGCCGAGCAGAGCCAGTCGGGCATCGGCCATGACCTGAGCGTCGGCTATGTTGTCGAAAAACGTCTCGACCGGCTCCGGACCGCTGTCCCGTGCCTTCTCGCCATATCTCGTCTTGGTCGCGCTGTTCTCCGCCTTCACCGTCCGCCATTGCTGGGTGATGAAGGCGACGCGCGCCGAAGTGGCGACCATGGATCAGCCGCCGAACAGCCGGCCGAAGAAACCACGCTGGGATCGTCTCAGCGCCGTGCGATGGTTCTCAAGGCAGGCTCGATAGATGTGGTCGACGGCGCCCGGGCGCTCGTTCGCCTTCTCGAGCTGGCCGGACTGGCCGACATAGCCCTCCATCCACGGCTGGGCGTCCTGGTGCCCGTCGGCGTGCTGGCGCGCTTCCGGCACCGGCACTCCTTCAACGGCCTGGAGCAGCATCGCCGGGATCAGCGCCTCGCAACGCGGCACATCGTTGGTCATTGCGGTTGATACGCAGGCGGCAAGCGGCACGCTGAGTAGCGAGACCGCGATCAGCTTCAGAAGCATTGCGAATTTCATCGATACCCTCCTTCACGGTGGCGTCAGTCTCCGCGTCGGAGGTGCTGACGTTGGAAACGGTGTTCATCGCTTCGGCACCGGACTCGATCGACGCTTCAGCCTGGCCCTTGGCGGTCCGGGCTTCCTGCTTCACGGTGAAGAAGCTGGTGCAGGCCGAGGGCCCGACGGCGATCAGCAGGACGATCAGTCCAATCGCGACCAGCGCGGCGATTATGCGGGGCGTGAAGGTCATATGACCAACCTCCCGCATTTGGTGCAGTTCTTCCCGGTTCGGAAAGGTTGCCAGGCCCGGCAGTTGTCACGACTGCACTTGGTGCGGAAGCTGATGACTAGATAGCCGATCAGGAGAGCAGGCCAAGCCAACGCGGCGCCGCAGCCGACCAGTTCGCCGCCATGTTGAGATTGGGCTCCCGGCTTCGTCATCTCGCGGGCGATGAGCAGCCAGATGGCAATGATGCCGAGGCCGTAAACGATCAGTGCGATTTGCCACCAGTCCATGGGGACCTCCTCCATTTGTCGATGAAATAGGCGATGGTGAGACAGCCGAAGCCGATGAGGCAGAGCAGCCCGAAGAGGTAACCGGCGAGCTCGCGCGCGAGGCGGCGTAAGCGCCGTTTCACTTAGGATCCTCGGGCGGAATGATCCTGGGCATGACGCTGAGGTCGATCTCGCCGACAAAGCCGGCGTGGATCAGAGTCAGCGCCTTTCGCCCGTGCGGTTTCTCAGTCCAGTTGAGCGAACCATCCTTGTCGGCGTGAAGATGGGCGGAACCGAGCACTCCGGCGACCGCACCACGAATAGACCGGGCGAGAATGTCCGCATCATCGGCATGATCGGTCCACGGAATGGCGACAAGATCGATATCGCGGGCGAGGCTACCGTGAACGGCGATCGCATAACCGTGGTGCCGTGCAACCATCCGGATGGGATCCAGGAGAGCCGGCAACATCACTCCAATGAAAGCCGCCGTCGCCGCCCGAAGCGTCGGATTGAGATGCTTGTCGCTCATTCCATGGTCTCGACAGGCACGGGCTCACCCGGCGGCTGCTCGATCGTCACCGTCTGGGGCTTGTCGCTCGGGCTTGAGGCCGAGAGCTGGTCGGTGACCCGCTCCATCTGGCGGCTGCTCGAGAGCGCCACGAGCGCGGACAGGACGTCGGCGAGCTTGACGATCGCGCCGCCGACAATGGCGGAAAAGACCGACTCCGCCCATTCGGGCATGTTCCGGCCGAAGGCGATGGTACCGATGATGGCGAGGATGATGACGACGATCCCGCCGCCGATCAGCATCAGGACCCGGCGATCGCCTTCACGATCGCGCCAGGCGTTCGGATTGCCGTTCATCGTCCCGCCCTTTCCCGACGAAGCATCTCCTCGATCAGGGCGTCGAACCTCTCTTCGACCTCGGCGAGGCCAAAGGTGCCGCCGTTAATGGCGCGACGATCGTCGGCGACGCCGGGCGTCGCGGCCTGGGCATCAAGGCCATGGCTTTTCCAGAACCATCCCGCGGACATCATGCCGCCCTCGCGGGTGCGAACGTAGGCAGGCACCTCGTCGACGCTGATGCCCATCGCCTTGGCGAAGGCGCTCTGATTGGCCCGGCCGGTGATCTGCTTCGGTCCATAGCCCCTGAACCGCCAGCCATCGCCAGGCTCGGTGTTACCGAGGTTCTTCCGGCCCCACTCGCCGCCATAGAGAATATTGGCCAGCGCCTCCTGATTGGCCGGGTGCTGGGCATTGCGGCCGAACCTATGTGCATCACCGACGCTGATGCGATGACGGCCGAACTTGGAGATCAGGGCCTCGGTGGAATAATTCAGGCTCTCCGTCAGTCTGGTAAGGCCGGCGCTCTCGACACTGATGTTGGCGAGAAAGCTTGCCACCTCCCGAAAGGTATCGATCCCCCAGCGGACGCAGGCGGCCCGGGTCGGCTCGACCCATTGAACCAGTTCGGCGAGACTGTTCTGAGGGAATGCGATCTTGAGCAGCGCGGAGTCGATCATCGCCTGAGCCGGCGACAGCGATCCGGTGATGGCTTCTGGCGGCTTCGGCTGGATCGGCTGAGGGGCCGGCACCGGCCTCGCCTCGCCAATCGCCTTCCATAGCGCGGCCCATGTGATCGGGCCCATGACTCCGTCGGCCGCGACGCCAAGGCGCGTCTGCAGCCGCCGCACCTCTGCGACGTTCATCGGACTTCCTTTTCAGATCCGTGCGGCCAGCCTCAGCTGGCGCGGGAGAACCCCATGAAGGCCAGGATCCCGAGCGCGAGCGCGAGCAGCCACGGCCCAAATCTACCCAGCCATTCGAGAAGGCCGACGGCACCATCGCGGCGGTTCTTGTCGGCCTTCAACTCATCGATCTCGGCCTTCGCCTCGACGAGATCCTGCTTCACCTGTTGGACTTCGCGATCGAGGCGGTTTGCTTCGATCCTCACCACGCGGGTGTGGATGTCGCTGACCTGGCGAAGAAGCTCGCCATTCGAGGTCTGGAGCTGTTTGACGCTGTCGGTGAGCCCCCGAAGGGCCTCGATCATAATCAGCTGAGCCGCGTCCGCCGGCGTGTGCGGCATCATCAGCTGGCTGGCCTCGTCCTGCGGCATCTTTACTCCCACCCTACATTTTCGGCCGCCGCCAACTTCTCGGCGCCCGTCTTTCCAGACCTGATCGCTCGCCGCGCCATCTCCGCTCGGGCTTCATAGATGGCGATCTTCCGGACCCTCGGGCCCAAATGCTCCTCGACAATGGTGGCGGTCTGAGCGAGCGACGCGCCGGCTTCCACGGCCAGCATGGTCAGAAAAGGCCAGCGCGCCTGGCGATCAGCGGCGGCCATCGCCTGGACCGTCGCCGTCGGCACCGACTTCAGATCCTGCAGCTCGTACCATTTGAGCAGTGTCGAGATGAGCCGCGACAGGCGGAACAGCCCTCGCTCGGCATCGTCCTGGGCCTCGTCTAGCCGCCGAAGCGCAACTGCTTCAGCCGCAGCGACGTCCTCGACGATCGCGCCATCGACGACGCGCTCGATTTCGTCGTCGGGCACGCGCGGCAGCTCCGCGGCGACGATCCAGCCCGGGTAGCCGGCCACCTCTCCGTCGATCATCTCACCGGCGACGTGCTGGATCTGACCGTCTTTCTCGATGCGGTAGATCATGCCGTGATGCTCACTGTTCCGGTGACGCTCATCGTCTTGGGTCCGCTGGTGAGCCGAGCGACCAGCCGCCAGCTATAGGCGGTGCCGGCCGTCCGTCCCGTATCGGCGACATTCAGTGATATTTGGCCCGTATTGTTGAGACTGTAGATGCCGCTCTCGACATCGATGGCCGGATCCGGATCGGAATTGACCAGGCTGCCGACGTCGGTCCAGACGCCGGCGACGTCGCGCTGCACCTTCACCTCGACGTTCCAGGAGCCGTTCGGGCTCGCCACCTGGGGATTGACCGTGAGCGTCGCGACGACGTTCGCCGTCGTCTTGCCCGTCGGCATCGTGCCGGCCAGCGAGCCGGTGATGTCAGTGAACGTCGTTGTGCTGAAGCCGGTGAAACCGCTCGTTTTCTGAGCGATCGTCGACGTTCCGCCGCCGCCGCCGTCTCCACCAGCCGCCGGGGCCGGCGCGATCGATTTCGTCAGCTTGACCGGGTGACGCGTCGTCAGTGTCCCCTGCACCGCCTTGAGCTCGATCGTCGCCTCGTTCGAGCCGAGGCTACTCAAGGTGAAATTGCACGAGCCGGCGCCAGAAATGCTCTGCACGCCGGAAGCGCTGGTGAAGCCGTTCACCGTGCCCGTGAGGACGGTATAGGACCAGACGATGCCGCTGGTCTGGGCAACCCCGTTCTTGAACAGCTTATAGACCAGCGTTCTCGGCAATTCTCCGCTTTCTGCGGCGCCGAGATAGTCGTAGCGGACTGTCGCCTCGGCAGGGCCGAAGCCGATGTTGCGAGTGACGTCGGCATTGTCCTCGACGCCGCCGAGCTTGGCGTCCCAGATCTTCCAGTGCGAGTTCGATGTCGTCGGCAGCGTCGGCGGAGCCGTCCCGCTGCCAGGCGTCGTGTTGATATAGACCCAGCGCACCGACTGGTTCTCGACGATATTATTTTCCCGATACCAGTCAGATGCCGAGTAGACCCCGCGCTCGACGTAGGGCGCGAACGTCGCGATCTCGTCGAAGCTGTGGACCCGCCAGGACCGCTGCGCGCCCATCTCGACGCGCCAATATGGCGGCCGGACCTCCATCTCCACCGAGGAAATCACGGCGGGGAGACGGCGGCCCTGCGCGTCCAGTGTCATCGCGGTGGCGCCGATCACCGGCCGGGTGACGAACAGCTTGCCGAGCAGCGAAATACCGGCCTGGGCATTGCACGGCCGCGCCAGCCGCTGCGCCAGCTCAAGCACCGTGGTCTGTTCCTTCAGCACCAGGTTGATGTTGTACGGCACTGCCGCATCCAGCGCCGTCAGCGATGCGCTGTCGATCGATCCGGACGCGATTCCGGCATTGGTGGCAATCCGGCTGATGATCGCGCCGGTCTTGCGGATCCACACCCCGCCGGGCTTGTCGCCGTCGACATCGCCGGTGATGACTCCGAAGGCCGGTGCCCCGAGCCGGACCAGTCCCTGCGCCAGGCATGTCGCCCAGCGGCCGTTGGGGATCGTCGCCGCGATCAGGGCGGCATAGCTGGCATGGTCGGCGACCTTCGCCCCGAAGTCGGATCCGCGCTCGTAAAGCGTAGTAACCGCCTCGATCGGGCCGTAGCCGCTGAACTGATAGACGTTGTTCGTCGCATCGATCAGGATCGGCTCGACGTTCGCGGCCCGGCCGAACACCCAGGGCTTGGGCTGGTTCTTGATGTCGGCGCCACCCTCGGCGCCGCCGGTACCGGCATAGCGGGCGGTGAGGACGTCCGCCTCAAAAGGCTCGGTGTTGACCTTGGCGGTCAGCGTCAGCCGGTTTCCCTCGGCCTGGAACCGGTCGACCTTGCCGACGAACAGGATGGTCCAAGGCCAGGCAGTGCCGCTGGAGCCGCCATAGAAGGTGACCCCCGCACCCGCCCAGGCGTAGCCGCGGACATTCGGGTCCGCCTTCTCCATGCCGTCGAAGAGCAGAGTGAACGATGCCTCGCCGGGCGTGATGTCCGATGAGAAGTCGCCATCGAACAACCTGATGCCCAGCGCCGGCGGCTGGTGTAGCGCCGGCCACCATTTCTGGCTGTTCAGGCCCGTGATGTTGCGATCGTGCGAAGAGGCGACGCGGACCGTAGGCCGAAGCCCGGTCGACTTGTTCAGCGGGGTCAGCTCGGCGAGGACAAGCATCGTCGCGGTCAGAAATTATCGAAGGGGTCGAAGAACAGATCGCGCGACCGGCCGCCTCCGGCCGCGTGCAGAAGCAGAGCGCCCATATTGGCGTTGAGGGTGTCGAGCCGGCCGCCGAGCTCACCGACAAGGAAGCCGCCGAGATGGTCGATGGCACCGACCACGGGAGTGGCGTTGTCGTTGGCGGCGCCACCCCCTCCGGTGCCGGTCTGCCCGCTGGCGATGCTGATCAGGTTCTCCTGATCGGACAAGGCCTTCTGGGTCAGCTTGGTGATCTCCTCGAGCACCTGGAAGTATGGCGTCGTCGAACCATAGATCTCCCGGGTGATCTCGTTCACCAGGCGAGCCGCGTCGGCGAAGGACTCGTAATCGACCTTCTTACCGGCCGCGAGGTCGGCGGCGAGAGGATCGTATTTGGCCCGCGCCATGGTCAG
This sequence comes from uncultured Sphingomonas sp., assembly GCA_946886645.1. Next base: position 39,955 of record CAMPIY010000001.1, on the reverse strand, counting down.
CCGCTCGCGCAGCGACAGGGCGTCGTTGTTGACGGTGAGATCGTCGAGCAGTGAGCGAAGGGCCGACGTCATCCGCTCGCCGGCTTGCTTGATCGCCTGCTCGCGCTCGAGTTGATAGAGCTGTTCCAGCTGGGCGAATTCTTCGGTGGTGGCGCCGGCTTCCTGGAAGATGCGGCGGAGCGAGTCGAATTCCTTCTGCAGCGTCTCGAGCGCGGCACCCACCGGGTCCAGATGCTCCTTCAGGCGCGTGAACACGCTCTCGAACTTGAGGGCCTTCTCGATGCCGCTGTCGATATCTTTGGCCACCTGGAGCAGGCGCTGGGTGCCCTGCCTCAGGCCGGCAATCACCCCATCCTTGATCAGGTCCAGAACCGCGGCGCGTACCGCCGCCTCGGCATCCTCGCCGAAGTCGATGGCGCCCTTCTTGGTCTTGGTGACGCCGCGCCCGGTCGGGTCGACGCGGTAATTTCCATCCCGCATGCCGATCGAGACGCCGCCGATGCCGCTGAGCACGCTGCCGCCGAACAGCTCCGCGATACGGTTCACCGTGGAAATCACGGAATCAGCCGCCGTATTGGTCTGGCCCCTGAGGTTCTTGGTGCCGGAGCTCGAGGCGACGATGAGTTGCCCATCGGCACCGAAGCCGATGGTCGACGATGCTCGAGGCGTGCCCTTGATCAGGCCACCGATCGTGCCGCCGATGATCGAACCGATCGCCGCCCCTACGCCAGGCGGCAGGCCGGGAATGAAATTGCCCAGGGCGCCGCCGATCTGGTTTCCGGTGTTGGACTGCCGGATGCCAATCGTCTGAGCGATGCCACCGACCATCTGGCCGATCGCGGCACCCTCCATCGCCTTACTGAGGCCGGCGCTGACGTCTTTGGCGAGACGCGGCCCCAGCACCTCCTGGAGGATCCCGGTAAAGGCTCGCGCCATGAAGTTTCTCGGGTCGAGATGATCATTTGGCCCGGCGAACTTGCCGCCCTTGGCGATGATGTCGATCGTTTGCTCGCCGTCGCGCAAGGCCGAGGTAAAGCCGAACATCTCGTTGAGCACCGCTGTGGCGCTGTTGCCCATGTTCGTCGTGGCGGAAGCAGCTGTCGTCGCCGCATCGGCCAACTGCTCGACAGCATTGCCGGCCTGAGCCGCCTGTTCGGGAAAGCGGAAGCTGAGCGGGTTTACGTCCTGTCCGCCGACCTTGACCCGATAATGGAGATGGGAGCCATCGCCGCCACCGCGCGCCTGCACTCGGCCAGTGTTGCCAACAGCGGCGATGATATCGCCGGCGCTGACGAAGGAGCCTTGAGTGACGCGCGCGCTGGATAGGTGAGAATAGGAGCTCGTCACTCCGCCGCCATGGTCGATGACGAGATAACGACCTGATCTGGCGTTCTCACCGACGACGAGCACGGTGCCAGACGCTGGCGCCTCGATCGCGTCGCCAATCCGTCCGTCGATATCGAGCCCTGGTGATCCGTCTCGGACGTGGGCGGCAAAGCCCTTGGTGATGGCCCCTTGAAGCGGAAGGCGACCGGTTGGCCCCAAAATCGGATTGTCGTTCGCCGCGGCCACGCCGACGGTGGAAAGGCGGGTGGCGGCCTGATCGAGAGCATTGGTGAATCGAGTTGCTGCAGCGATCACCGTGTCAATCGATTCGGCCTGATCGCGATGGGCGCCGCTCAGCGTGTTCAACTCGGCGCGGAGATCACCGATCGATGTCGCATATTCCTCATTCGCCCTGCGGACCTGATCCCGACCTGTGACGAAATCCTCGAGCTGTCGAAAAGTGTCCCCGAAGAGACGTTCAACGATGACACGAGAGTTGAGCCGGCGGAACGTCTCGCCGATATCGCGGCCGATGTCGCGCAGATCGCTTAGACCCTGCGGCGGATTGGCCAGCGTGTCCTCGAGAATGCCGCGGAGGTCATCGGCCGCGTTCAGATAGGCTTGCTGCTGGTCACGGATGATCTCGAGCTGCCGCGACTGCTCGCGCAGGGCGGCCACGCTGTCGACGATCGTCTGGCGCCGCTCCTCGCCGAGGGGCCCGAGCCGCTCCTCGAGCTGGTGGATGACGGAAAGCGCCTGAGCCTCATCCTCGCGGCCCTGAACCATGAGTTGGCCGATTTCGTAGGACCGGATCTGATCCTCGAGAAATTCGCGATACGGCCGCATCAGCCCGGCCTCGACCAGGCGGGCGGCCTCGGCGATCTGTGGCGCAAGCTCCGGGAACTGCTCGCCGGCGGCGGTCAGCTCACGCATCGCGTCCGCCGCCTGCTGGACCAGCCGAGGAGCCTCGGCGAAATCCTCGGTGATCTGGCGGATCAATCCTTCGCGGATCGCGGCGCCGGCGGCCTCCGCCTCACGCTGCATCTCGTCGAAGCGAGGCAGCTTGCGTCGCTGGGCCTCGGCCAGGATTGCATCGAGCCGGCGAACCGCCTGCACGGCCTGGTCGACCAGCCTCGGCTGCTCGTTCCATTGCTCGTTGAGCCGCTGGATCTCCTCGAGACGCTGTGCCGCGAGCTGAGGGCGATTGTCCTCGCGAGGGCGGTTGCGATCTTCCCGTCGCAGGCGAGGATCAAGCCCGCGCCCTTCCAGGGCCGCGATCTCCGCGGTCCGGGCGGCGATTTCTTCCTGAGCATTTGAGAATTCGAGGAACAGCTCGAGGGTCTCGAGCATCGTGGTTCGCGCCAGCTCGCCCGCCTGGACCATTCCCTGCAGTTCTCGGCGGACGGACTGGATCTGCGATGGATCGGTCAGCAGCCGATCACGCATGGACTGGAGACGCTCATTCCCTCCGAAACGCTCGCTGGAGATACCCTCGAGAATGCCGGCAAAGGGAAGCCTGTCAGGGCCCATCGCAATCGGATAATTTCGCTGAAGATCTCGCTCAGCCTGACGGGCCGCCGCCTCGGCGGTCGTGAGCGCGAGCTGGGCCTGGAGCCACAACGTCTCGCGCAGGGCCACGTTGTGATCAAGGAACTTGCCAGTCGAGAGATCGATCACCTGGCCGAGGCGACCGGACGCATTCTCGAATGCCCCCGCCTTTTCAACGAGCTCGTCGAGACGGTTCGCAGTCTCTTCGGTCTTGCCGAGGAAAGTCGTCAGACCCGCGACGGCGATGAAGAGTGCCGTGCCCCACGGACCGGAGAGAAATGCGCCGACCCGGCCGAGAGCCCCGTTCATCTGGCCCATTGCGAAGGCGGCCTGAGTGCCCTGCTGGATCAGGATCTGTCCAACGGGCACGCCCATCTGCGCCTGGATGGCCACGTCGGCGAACTGCTGGCCGAGCTGTACCGAGGCGAACCGGGCTGCACGGCTGGAAGCGGCCACCTGGTCCTGTGACTGGACCAACCCGCGATTGGCCTGGATGACTTGCTGCGTTCCGGAACGGGTCTGGTTCAGTTCGGTCTGAAGCCGCTCCATAGCGACGACTTGCTGATTGGCGCCGCGAGCGGCTTCTTCCGCCTCGATCGCGGCGGCGCGCGCAGCCTGGACGTAGAGACGCGTCGCCTCCGTCGTGTCGCCGCTCGCCAGCGCCGCCCGCTCAGCCGCCGTGGCAACCTCGCGCAGCGCGATCGCATGCGCCTCGGCAGCGGCGGCGGCGGCGCGATAATTGCCGACACCGAGATCCAGCGAGCCGAGCTGGTTGCGGGGCATCGCCAGCGCCCGCTGGGCGATGCGCTGAACCTCTGACATTGAGCTTTCGAAGTGTCGGCGCACCTGATCGGCGGTGGCGAGAGACGCCTGCTCGAAAGCCGCGAAGCCGCCGCCCGGTTGGTACTCATCTCTGATGAATGCCGGGAAAACCGACGACTGAGCGGGCATGGCTACCTTTCAAAACCGTCGTTCTGCATGGCGGCTCGCCGGTATTCCGGGAGCCTCGCCTGTTCGAGCGAGACGATCTGGTCGACGTCGACCCGCGCCACCCGGCTGGTGCTCCGGATCCCGACGAAGGCGACAATGAAATCCTTGCGTTCGCGGCTGCCGCCGATGGCGCCGCGTCTGGGAAGCTGGCGAGCCCTGCCCGGCCGGCCGAAACGATCGACAGTGACGTTGCGGACGATGAGCAGCGCCTCGCCGCGGTGGCGGCCCGGGATCTGGACCAAGGGCCCGATTCTCTGTTCAAGTCCGCTGCTGCGATAGCGGGCCGGGGTCATTCGATAGCGGCCAGCTTTGCGCTTGATTTCATCCGTCGAGATCCACAGCCAGGCGCTCCTCACCGGCCGGATCTCGGCCCCTTCGGTATACGACTCGATGGCTCCAACGGTCCGCTCGTTGCGGCCCTTGATGAAAACATAGCCGCTCGAGCTGAAGCCCTCGGCGCCTCTGCGCTTCACCCCATGCCCCGACTTTAGATCGGAACCGTAGCCGATGGCGTTGCCGAGCCGGCCGAGGCCAGCCCCGCTCATCGCCGCCCGGATCTGCTGGTGAGCCTGACGCGCCGCCCGATCGGTAGAAATCAGGGATGCCCGTTCCAGGCGCTGAATGCAGTGCCGGCGGAAAGTCGCGAACTGGCCCGGCCTGCCGATCGTCGGTCCACGCGCCACCTCAGCCGCCTTTCTTGTACCTTTCGAGGACGCGGCCGATGATCGCGAAGGCCCGTTCCAGCTTCACGGGCTGGTCGAGATAAGGCCGCCCATCGGGCCACTGGATGCCGCTCAGGCCGCCGCTGCAGTTGCGGTAAAGCCTGACGAGATGACAATCATGCGGACCAGCCAGTTCGGCGAAGGTCCGCTTGCCGGTCGAGACGAGATGTTCGACGCCGGCCCCGTCGATGACGACGCGCCAGATCAGGCCGTCGCGGACCCGGAACTCGCCGGCGCCTTCGATCGTGCAGCCCCCGTTGGCTTCGACCGTCTCTTCGTCGAACCATTCGGGGCGGCTGCTGAAAGCGGCGGCGATGGTGAGTTTTTTTCCTGATCCTTGGTAAGCATCAGGCGGAGATAGGCCGCGGTGCAGAGCTGCATGAACGCGGTGCCGACCTCGCCGACACCTTCGACCCGGTTCTCCTTCGCCTTTTTCTCGATGCCGGCCAGGGCTAGCTCGACCTCATCGATCCTCTCGAGCGGGACGGCGCCGCTCTCGCGAGTGTAGGAGACATCGAGACCTTCCCAGCCCACCGTGAACATGCTGATCGCGATCCGGCCGGACTCGTCGGCGAACCTCTTGTTGTCGGCCGCCATCTTGCTGAGCGGCCGGTGGGCGCGGATCAGCCGACCGGTGAGTTCGCTGACATGCTCCGATTCCGCAGGATCCGGATTGCCGCCCTGGTCGAGCAGTTCCCAATAGGATCGAAGCCGGGCGGCATTGGGCTCGAAATCGGCTGGCGACCAAAGTGCCTGGAGGGCCTTGAGCATTTCGGCACGGAATTGGTCCGCGCCGTGGGTCTCTAAGCCTTCGGCCATCAACCGATATTCGAACTGCCTGAGCTCGCGCCCGCTCGCCGGCCTGAGCAGGAAAACCGGCGGAGCGGGTACGTTGGCAAGAACGGCCGGAGTGAAGCGCTCCAGCTCGTCGCAGGATGCAGGCGCGGACGCCATGTCTGTTTCCCCTTATGTTGACGATCAATAGTACGGGAACGTCAGCCCGATCGTTTTCTCGGCGCCGTCGACATAGGCGTCGCCGCGCGTGGTGAAGAAGTCGCCGCCGGCCTGCGCTTCCGGATAGTTGAGGCGGGCGTGGGTGGCGACGAACCCGACATAATTGCCGCTTGCCAGGCCATAGAGCAGCTGGATGGCGTGCTCGGCCTGAGCAGCCGCAAGAGCCTGGAGATCGAGGAAGCTCTTCGACACCTGGTTGAGGTCCAGGGTCAGCGTCCGCCGCGTCTCGGTGAGCTGCGCCGGATCGGAGCCGCTGGTCTTGTTCGGGTTGGGCGGGAAGCCGACCCGGGTACCGAGATCCAGCGAGATCGATGATCCGCCCATGGCGAGTCCGCTGACATGCTGCTTACCGCCCTTGAACGGAGGGATGGCCACCGAGGACGTCACCACTGGCGCCGCCTCGTCGAGATCGCTCTGGGCGTCGCCGCTGAAAGTGCAGCTCAGCCGCGGATAATCGGATCCGCCGCCGCGCGATGCGGTCGGGAAGATCAGGCGGGCGCTCGAGGGCGCCATGTCGAGGAAGTTGTAGCGCCGGTTGCCCTGCCACAACGAGAAGCTGAGCACCGGCGGGGTGCCGGTGGCGGCCAGCGTGTAGGCGAGCTGCTTCGGGATTTGGTAATTGCCCGAATAGGCGCCGCCGGCGGTCTGGGCAATGTGGGCGACCTTACCGGTACCGATGTAATCCCGGATCATCGCCAGCGAAGCGGGCTGGCCGATCGTCCCCAGCGAGGCGAGCTGGATCGCGAGGCCGGTATAGAGATCGTCGGTCGCGACGGCGCTGACGCCGAGATTGGCCGTGGTGGTGGTGCCGCCCGCGGTGAGCGCCTCGGCCGCCGCCGGAATCGCCGCGGAGACGACGTTCTCGGTGAAGCCAAGAGCGCGAAGGACCCGGCCTGGAATGAAGGCATCGGCCGCCGGGGGCGAGGCGCCGCCCGGTCCGCGCAAGAGGATATCGAAGGTGACGTCGTAGCTGGCACCGAGAACGATCGGCCCCGGCCGGTGGATCGAGCCGCGATATTCCGGATTGTCGCTCTGGATCGGCGTCGGCCGCCAGGACAGGTTCGCGACGGGGATCGCGTCCGCGCTGGTCGGCGCGGCGTAAGTGGCGGGCGCGCTCTGCGCCTTGATCGCCAGCGAGGAATTGGCGGTGAGGTCGACCATGGCGAAAATCTCCTATTCGTCTGAGGTCACGCGACGTCGGTTTCGGCGTCGGGCAGAATGGGCGTGCCGGCGCGGCTGGCCTCGATGGCCTCGCGCATCTGGGCGTTGGTCGCGTCGGCGAACGGGATCACGACGCCCTCGGCATTGCGGGCATGGGTGACGCCCTCCTCGCCGGCGAGGTCGATCAGCGCGGCCTTGTCGAGCTTTCCAAGAGTCGGCGCCTCGGCGATCGACTGAGCGGCGCGAGCAGCGGCTTCGTCGGCTGAGATCGCGACCGTCTCGGCGATGACACCGGCGTTGCGTGCCTCTTCGGGCGTGGCGCCGTCGGCGAGCGCGTCATGAAGGGCGTTGAAATCGACACCGGCGGGCGGCAGCTGCACGGCAGCCGTGTTCTGGTCGGCCATCTAAGGTCTCCTGGGTTGCTGATCAGGGAATGAGCCCGGCGGCACCGATGATGGTCCGGTGATCGCCGAGAGGGGTCAAATAGAGAATCTCGATGGAAAGGGCCCTGGCGCCATGGTCGGCGCGGACATCCTCGTCTCCACCGCTGGAAATCAGGATCACGTCCTGAGCGACTCCGCCCAGGGTGCGATCGACAAAGAGGGCGGCGACGACGTCCGCCTCGAATATGCGAAGCCTGGCGCCGTTCGCCGCGGACGCTTCGACGCTGACGATCATGTCGAGGTCGACGCTGGCCCGGTGAAGGGTCTCGCCGTGGCTGTGGGGCTCGTAGGACGTGCGGTTGTGAAGGATGTTGATCGCGTCGAGCTCGGCGTTGCCATACTCCTCATCCTCCGGCCGATCGATATCCACAGTCGTCGCCGTGGCTACGATGCTCGCCTTCAGGGCGGTCAATATCTTGTCGAGGGCGGGCTCGCCGGCCATCAGACCGGTTTCCGCTTAAGCACGACGAGCCAGTTCTTGCCGCTGTCGTCGAGCCTCACGTTCTTCGCCAGGAACGCTTCACCGGGCCGCCTCGGCAGCTCATAGGTCGCGCCGGCCGCCTCGGTCCTGGTCGCTTCAGTCAGCGGGATCTCCACGGCGCAATCGCCCTTGACCACCCGTGAGCCGCTGATCAGTTCCGCCTCGTCGCCATAGTCGACGATCGCCTTGAATTGCCTGGCGCTGCCGCCAGACGGAGTGAAGGTGATGGTGTCGCCCAGAAGCGTCAACGTGGTGCCGTTGAGCGTCTCGTCGAGCGCTTCCAGGTCGACAGCCATCCCCTGCCCTCAGCCTACTCGGTCGGAGCGCCGCCGCCGGCGCCGCCCAGATCAGCATTGAGGGTGTCAAGACGCGCCTGCGTCTTGGCCTTGCCCTTCACCGTCACCGGAGCGTCGAGCCCCGGGCCGGTGATCTGGTACTGGCCGATGCCTTCGGCCTTGGTGACCGTGAACCGGCCGGCGTTGAAGTCGCCGGCCGGCGCCGCGGTCGCGGTGCGGGTACGCGCCGCAGGCGTCCGGGTGGCGGTCCGTCTCGGCGCGCTGGTGCGCGTCGAAGTAGATCCGCCGCTTTTCGGAATCACGCCGTTCCGCTCCAGGCGAGCACGATACTCGTCGGGGATGTTGGCGGTTTCCTTCCCTTCGTTGAAGATCACGAAGCCGCCGGGCGTGTGCAGAGTGTAGCCCCTGAGGGCCTTGGCCTTGAAAGCCATCGTCTTTCTCCTTCTAACGATCGGCTCAGGTGCGGGCGACGCGCAGGATCAGGTCCGGGCGCGTGTTCAGCATGAGCGGATAGGAGTAGATCTCCGGCTGGACCCACATATCGCGATCCTTGTCGCGGACGATGAGCGGGTAGAACCGGCGCCCGAGCTGCCCCGCCATGCTGAGCTGTTCGGAGAACGGCCCCATGACGTGGCGGAACATGCCCGGCACGTTGGTGGGGAAGATCACCGCCTGGTCGGTCGGGATCGCGATCTCCGAATTGTCGTCGGAGCCGCGATAGTTGATCCAGTCGACGCCGCCGTACCGGAAGGTTTCGAACGGACTCTGATTGCGCAGATCCGACGCCGCCTGCCAGTTGTAGAACGTGGTGCGGACCTCGGCATGGCTGATCAGCGCATCCCAGAACGCGTCACCGGCGAGGCCGATGAGGCGGGTGGCTGGGCTGGCGCCGGCGGCCCGGATGAGCGGCCGGACAGCCTGGGATCGGATCTGGGTGCCCAGAGCGCCCATGACGGGGCTCGCGGCATCCAAATTGAGGTCGATCGCAGCGGGTTCCGCGATGCCCCATTCGGTCCAGTAATTGGTGAGGACCGTGGTGCCGTCTGCGTCCACGACCTTGCCCTGCACCGCGCCGAGCCGCATGTGCTCGAACGTATATTCGGCGTCCTGGACCAGCCGCTGCTGTTTCCGGGCGATGATCTGCTGGACCGTCTCCAGCTCGGTGCTGCCGGCGTTCGGAACGACGTTCGAAATCTCGTGCGCCCGAAGCTTGTCACCCTTGGCGACGCGCGGGATGATGAACGGGCGAACGTTCTTCACGTCCGGTTCGGCGACCTCGATCGGCGCACCGCGAAGCGTGGTGCGGATCAGGGCCAGCTGGCCCTGCTTCAGCCCGACGCCGACCGTATCGGTAGAAACCGGATCGGCATCGAAATACTGCTCGAGGAAGCTCGGCTGGAACGGCATCTTGTTGACCGGTTCCAGCATGGTGGTGACGCCGAATGCGTCGTTGTTGAAGATGTCGAGAGTGATCGGCATCGGAGGATTCCTTTTCGAAAGGCGCCGTGATCAGGCGGCGTGCTGCGGGAGGACGGCCATGCCCTTGGCGCGCAGAGCCGCATAAGCCGCAGCCTTGTCGGCGTCGGCGATGCCCGCTTTGAGCGTGAGGTACGGCTCGAAGATGGTTGCGGGACCGCGAACGGTCGCCACGGTGGTGACGTCAGCGGCGGTAGCGTCGACGCCGTGGAACAGGATCGCCGCGGCCGCCTGGGCGCCATTCACAAGCGCGACGTCGTGAGGGACATATTTGCCGCTTGCGGTGATCCGCCCGAGCACAGTGCCGGCCGCGAGCTCACCAGCGCCGGAAGCGATGATGATCTCCTCGTTGATGATATTGTGAGCGGCGCTCTCGCCCAGGTAGGCGCCCGACCGCTTGGTGGTTTCGGTGATAACTGCCATCTTCTTTCTCCCAATTGCCGGCGATCAGGCCGGCTTCTTCTCCGTGGCCCAGCCGAGCTTCGCGAAGGTGCGGTCCCAGCTGGAGCGGGATTCCTGTTGAGTGTTGGTGCCCGTCGCTTCCGACCCGGGCTGGAGGTCCGGGTTTGCCGAGCCCTTGAGCCCGTCGAGCATGTTGTTGCCGCTGCTCCCCTTGGGCAGCGCGGCCAGCGCCGAGATGATTTCGTCGGCGCTCAGCTTCTGGTTGCCGAGCAGGGAAGCGGCGGCCTTCTCGCGACCGACAAAATGCTCGGAAGCGAAAACGGCGCTGTTGCGATCGACGGCCGCAGCGAAGCCGGCCTTGAATTGCGGGCTCTCGGGATCGGCGGCATCGGCCTCGGGCTCGGGCTCTTCGTCGGCCGGAGCTTCCTCGCTCTCGGCCTTCGGCTTCTCCGGGGCCGGCTCGGAATCGGCGACCGGCTCCTCCGCCTTCGGTGCGAGCTTCCCGGCGAGTTCCGCCTTCTGCTCGTCCGAGAGATTGGTGATGATCTGGTCCGCACTCAGTTCGCTGAGCGCCACCGTCTTGCTGGATGCGCCGAGGCGCAGCCCGTCAAGGAGCTTGTTCATTCGTACCTCCTGGTTGAATCAAAACGCCGCGCCCGCGGCCCGCCTCAGCGGGTCTCGTCGCGGATCACCTCGAACATCGCGTCGGGTGAGGCGATTGCATCGATCAGGCCGAGCTCGAGCGCGTCGGGACCGGAAAACCAGTCGCCTTCAGTGGCGAGAATATCCTCGACCGGGATATTGCGACCCATGGAGACGAGGGTCGCGAACATCTGCCGCGACTCCTCGATCCATGCATCGATCTTCTCGAGAAGCTCGTCATCCCAGCCTTCCATCGGATGGCCTCGGGCCTTGCGATCGCCGGCACGCCGCAGCGTCACCTTGATGCCATCGTTGGAAAGGCGCTTCGTGAAATCGGCCAGCATCGTCCAGACGCCGATCGACCCGGTGACCATCGTTTCCGGTCCGCCGATACGATCGCAGCATGAGGCCAGGGCATAGCCGGCGCTGCACGTCATTTCGTTGACCAGCCAATAAGTCGGCTTGCCGCCGAACCTGGCGGAGCCCGCATAGATTTTCTTGGCGAACTCGAAGCATCCGGACGACTCGCCTCCCGGAGTGTCGCCATCGAACAGGATCGCCCTGACGTCGCGATCTTCGCGGGCCGCCGTGAGCTTCTTGTCGAGCTGGTCGTAGCCGACCATGCCGGACCAGGGGTCGACGCCCCCGAGCTTGTGGACCAGCGTGCCGTCGACCGGGATCGTCGCGATGCCATCCTTCAGGCTGTAGAGCCGTCGGGTCGGGCGGTCGCCGTCGACCTCATCGTAAGCCATGCGCCGCAGCTCCGCGGCGCCCAGCGTGGTGCCATCGATCCTATCGAGCTTCGCCACGCCCAGGTGATCGAGCAGAGCGGCGACAAGGATTTCCGCCTTCTCCGGCCGGAGCATCAGCGGGACGTTGAAAAGGCGCTGCGCCAGATTGGAGAAACGCCTCATTCCCGGCCTCCCGCCTGCCTCTGTTCTTCACGATCAGCCTGGTCGGGATCCTCGGCGTCGTCATCACCGCCGCCGGCATTGCCCAGCGGCTCGGTTTGACCGAGGCCGTATTTCCGTTCCTCTTCCTGGTCGCGCTTGCGCTGCCAGCGCACCTCGTCGGCGTCCTGGCCCTGTTCGGCACACTCGCCATCCTGGCTGGAAAGACCAAGCCGCATCCGGATCTCGGCGGCCTCGGCCTCCTTCTTCGGATCGACCCAGCCCTTGCCGGGACCCAGCCACTTGGCCTGGCAGAGCGCGGCTCGATAGAGATAGAAATTCACCTTGCCGCCGGGCACCTCGATCAGGTCCCGTGCAACCGCTTCCTCGAGCCAAGACGAGTAGATCGGCGTGCAAAAGGCCTGCGTGAAGAGATGGCGATCGGCTGTCAGGCCGCGCCAGATCTCGTTGAGCAGGGTCCGGGCCGAGGAATAATTGATCCCGGTCCAGTCCTGGGAAAGCTGCTCCCGGCTGATGCCGAGGGCAGAAGCGATCGAGCCGAGAACCGCATTCTCGAAACCCGCGAAATTAGTCGCCGGCCGGTTGGCGCTGACCGCCTCGATCTTCTCGTTCGGGAAAAGATGGGCGAGGCGAACGCCATTGAGCCGCACATCCGCTTGCTCGTGATAGGCCATCCGCATCGACTGGTAATTGTCGAGGTCGAAGCCGGTCTCGTCGCTGTCGGGTGCGAGAGCTTGACGGACGAAATCGCTGTCGAACGGGCTCGTGACGTAGAGCCCGAAGATGGCGTTCGTGATCGCGGCCTGAAGCTCGGTCTGGTCGTAGCGGTCCAGCATCTTCATCCGGCCCATGACGGCCGTCAGGAGCCCCATGGAGCGGTGTTGATGGGCCCGCCGCTTGTTGATCGCATGGACGAACAGCGGCCGGCCGCTCGGTCCTTCGCGAGGAATCCGGGTCCAGCGATGATTGTCCCATGTCGCGCCGACGTCGCTGGGGTGACCATTGCGCACCCAATAGGCACGGGCGGCGCCATAGCGGTCGAGTTCGACGCCTCCCCTCAAGTCGGTGCCGTCGAGCTGGCGCCCGTCGGGGCGACCGTCCGGGTTGGAAAGCCGGTCGGGATCCAGGACCAGAACCGCCGTCGACATCATGCCGCCGCGGTCATCGATGAAATAGATCGGCGCCGCCGCCTCGCCGTCGATGCAATAATGCTGATAGGCGAGCCGAACCAGGCCGCCGAATTGCAAATGGCGCTCGACGTCGCAAAGCATCCGAGGATCCCGGGCCCAGCATCGCCACAGCGATTCCACCTGACGAGACCATTCATCGGCCCATTCGGCTGACATGCCCATCGCGGCAAAGTCGGGAGTCGCGCGCAGCCTGATGTCGGCGCCGACAACGGCATCGACGCGCCGGGTGACACCGCCCTGCGCCCAGCCATTGTTGCGATCGAGGTCCCGGGCCCGGGCGACAACCTTATCCCGGCTCTGGAGCACTTCGGCATCCGGTGCCCGGTTGGACGGATGCCACCCCGCCAGGTCCTGAGTGCCGTAGGAGGAGGCGTGATAGGGCGATGCCCCGAGCGACATGATTCCCGTCGAAGCCTGAGCCTTCGGTGCGGCGCCCACGCTGGACGCGATGGTGCCGGCCGGAAGGCCGCCTGAGACCAGATCCATCATCCGAAACTCACCGACATGGCCCGACGCCGGCGCGTGCCGCTCGTCACCGACACGAGGGCCGCGATTTCGCGATCGATCGCCGCCAGGGCTTCATCGAAATTGGCGAGGCTGACCGCATGCATGACGAGCTTGCGGCCGCCACGCGTGACTTCCTTGACCGCTTCGCCGCTGAGGAACTTCATCCGGGCAGCGGCGACCGCGGCGCGATCGGCGCGGAGCTGATCGATATCGGAGGCGGTCTCGTCGATCGTCGCCTTGTCGGCGATGGAAAGCTGGAACGCCTCTTCGAATTCTCGTCCGCCGGCCGTGACGACTCGGTTCAGCCACAAGGCGGTCCCGCCATCCGTTCCGCCGGAAAGGAATATCCGGGTGACACTGCCAGCGAACGAGTCCGATACCTTCGCCGTGCCGGCTGCATCGATTGCCGTCCAGGTCGAGGTTGAGATGGTGTCGTCGCCGAGGTCCGTTGCCCAATCGTGGCCATAGTCCACGACTTCGGTCGGATCCTTCGGGCGTTCCCAGGCTATTGCCAACTCGCTCTCCTATGCAAACCGGCGAGCACCGGTTGCCGTTGAAATTCTTTCGCTGTTCAGCGCGTCCTGGACTCGGTCAGCCTCGTCGGCGGCGGAAACGCGGTGGCCTTCGCCGGCGGTGCTCACCCGCCGCAATCCTCGAGACCAGGAAAGGCGGCTGGCCGGAGGGTTTCCGGCAACGAATGACGTCAGCTCGAGTGAAATCGATTCCTCGTCGGCTCGCCCCACGAGCAGGGCAACACCCAGGCCCATCGCAATGCTGGCATCACTGAGCGCCATCACCGGCCGGACCGCCACCAGATAGAGCTCAGCCGCCAAATCATTCTCGTTTGCGGCCTCGGCAGCGATACCCGCCACCAGATTGAGCGACGTGTCGACTTCGCTGGCTGTACCGGCGCTGGATATGGCGATCGCCGCCAGCGCCAGGGCAACCGCCGTATCGGCGACGGGAGCCGGTGGCCTGGCCGCCGCCAATGACACTGACAGCTCCGTCTCGCTTGCAACGCCGACCGACGTGCCGGTCTCGATCTGCAGAGCGACCGAGGTCTCGCTTGCCGGGCCTGTCGGGCGAGCCGAGCCAAGCGGCACAGCTGCACCAGTTTCCAGCGCCGGCCCCGTCTCGATAGCTGCCAGGCCGGGGAGCGCTGCTCCTTCAGATCCCTCGCTACCCTGCCCGACCGGTCTGGCGCTGCCCAAGCTGATGGCGGCGCTGGCCTCAACCGAGGTACGGACGCCGAGCCCCGCGCTCGAGGCGATCGCCCAATCCTCTTCATCGGCGGCGCCGACGACTCGAGCACTGCCCAGGCTGAGCACCTGATCGGCTTCCACCGCTGCGCCGGCGCCGTCGAGCTGGACCGCGGTGAGGCCGAGTGGCTGGTCGGCTTCGGACGCACTGCCGACAACGGCAATGATAGTGGCCGGCAATCCTAAGGCCGTATCCGAACTTTCCGCCGGGCCAGTCGGCCGCGCTGACCCGGTGGAAAGCGCATCTTCAAGGTCGGTAGCGGTCCCGACGGTTCCGCCGGACGCACCGAGAAGCGCCAGGGCGCCGCTCGACTCCGAAGAAACCGCCGCCGGAACGGCAACCCCAAGCGCCAGAGCCTGATCTGCGCTCGAGCCCGATCCAGGAGGACGAGCCGACCCAAGACCGGTTGCAGAGCTTGCCTCGTCGGCTCGACTGACGGGCAATCCCGCCGGAGCATCCGGAATGACAAATTCGACGAGCTCGACTTCCAGGCTGCGTGCCGAGCCGCCGCCGGTGCCACGCCCCCAGAGCCGGACATAAAGGCTAGCGTAATCGGAGATTGCACCGATTGCCGTCGTCGTTGCTTCGACCTCGGTCGATCCGACGTCAACGGCGGAGACAATCTCCCCGCGCATCGTCCCGCCGGCGTCGGGGCCACCCTCCCATAGCTCGCAATGGGCCTGAAGGCTGCGCCCGGCGACGTTGTGGCGCCATCTCACCCTGAGCGTCTGTGAACCGGCAGCCGGCGACGAACCGCCAGCGAGCTTCAGATCGCAATTGCTCGTGTTGGTATTGTTGCCCACCCCATTCGACAGAATGACGGAGCCGTCACCGGTCGGATTGACTGAGCTGTTGTCGTCGACCTTCGACCAAAGTGGCGCGCTGGTCCAGGAACCAGCGGCGTGATCAGAGGTCGGTAAAAGGATCTGCGCCATCTACGCGCCCCCGATCAGGTGGCGCGGAAGAATGCCCCAGTCGTCATCTGGATGTCCGCGCCGCTCGGTGTCTGGGCGAAATCGAACATCGTGAGAGGAACGATGTCTGCATCGGTCCCAGCCGTCGTATCGGGATCGTAGCAGATGAGAAGCTTGGCGATCGCGTTGCCGCTGGCCGCGGTCCATGTGACCGTCGGAAGCGAGCGTTCGCTTCGGTCGTTGGTATCGTCCGGAGCAGGAATCGCAGCCAGATCGGCATCGGTAAGAACCTTCCGGCCCATCGTCGACTGCTCGTTTGTCGTACCGGAAAGCACGTCGGCGAGCGTGTCTTTGTCGATCAGGACTGCGTCGGCCTCGAGGCCGGCCGCCTCGATCGGGATGATAACGATTGCCGAATTGGCAGG
Source organism: uncultured Sphingomonas sp. (assembly GCA_946886645.1). The sequence continues at coordinate 24,247 of CAMPIY010000001.1, read as the reverse complement.
ATCGCTATTCTCGACCCTGTTGTAGAGTTCCGCTGCCCGCCCCTTGGCGATATTGAAAACGATATTGGCCACGATTTCTCTCCTTGAGAAGAAACGGCCAGCTACTCGGCCTCCCCACCCCGCCTTAGAACGCAGGCGGCCCTCAGCGGCGGTTCAGCGCCGCCATTCTCTCCAGTGCCGATCGCTTCGTCGAAGCTACCGGTTCGGATGTCTCTAATTCAGGGATCGTCTCAACCTCGGCAGGCACCGGCCTCGCCCAGATCGGTGGACGGTTCTCCCAATCGATCTCCCTGCGGTCCGGCCTCAACTGGAGCCGGACGATTTCGTTATAGCCGTGGAGATCGAGGCTCTCGTTCGGGCCCCGCCGCTCCCAGGCGCCGTCGATCAGCACCTCTCCGGCAAATTCTTCGAACGTCGAGGCGGGCAGACCCTCGGCGAAGGTCACCTGGCCTGGTCCTCCCTCGGTCTCGGCGAGACGCTCGACCGTGAGCGACTTCAGCTTGTGAACGCCGACGTCCCATTCGAGCAGGACTGGCGTCACCTTCCGGCCTTCCTCGTCGACATTGACGTCGCGGCCCTTCGGCGGAAGCTCCGGGGCCGTCGGCGATTTCGCACCCTTGATCAGCCGGACCTTGTGCCAGGGCTGCGAAGCCTTCCCCCAGAAATGACCCTTTCGCGCCATCCGGCGAGCGAACTCGCGGGCCTTCCAGGTGACATGGCCGTCGCCGGTGTCGATGGCGACGCCGGCGATCGGCATCAACATCGTCGGATCGTCGAGAACAACCAGCTCCCGCTTCAGCACCTGGTCCTCGAGCACGGACCAGTCCTCGATCCGCTCTGCCGGCCGGATGTCGATGTCCCGGCTTCCGACGCGCCGCGTCGTGATGGTGAAGCGCTCGATCACCCAGGATCGGCCCTCGAGATCCCAGCCGAGGATCATGACGTCGAACTTCCGGTGGCCGACGTCGACCGCCGCGGTGACGAACCAGACGTCGGAAGGCACGGTGCCTGCGACAAACCGCTCGATCTGCGTCGCTGCTTCCGCCCGCTGTCTCAGCCGGACCGGATCGATGGCCTTCGCGCCCTCGCCTGCGCCTTCATAGACCTCGCCGAGCACCTTGGCGGTGACCTCGCGGAGCCGTTCCGATTTCTTCGTCCGCTCGAACACGAGCACCGCGCTGACGTAGCGACGCGCGAGATCGCTCCATGGCACCCAGGGCGACATCGAGCCGTGGATCCAGAAACCCATCACTCGCTTCGATCGCGGCTCGCCGATGACTCGGCCCTTGCGGTCGATCGACTGTCCCTCGTGCACCCACTTGCCGCTGAGCAGCATCGCCGGCTTGTGGACGTCGGCGGCCTTCTTACCGCAGTGCGGGCATTTCAGCCCGGCGCTGGCTTCGACGTGATCTAGCATCTCGTCGTCGCTCACATTGCGGAGCCTCTCATAATCGAGCATCCAGCGATGCCCGTCGGCTGCCGTCGGGCATGGGCTGGCCCAGCCCCTGCAATGAGGGCACGGCATGTACCAGATGCCCCGGCTCGATTCCTTCCAGGCCGCGGCGACGCCGCTCGTCCAGCCGCGATCCATGTGGCTGCAGAGATAGCCCTTGAAGCGCGTGCCGGCCGTCGTGCCGCGGGTTTTCACCTGGTCGACGAATGACGGCACCAGCTTCTTGTTGGCGGCATCGATCTCGTCGCCGACGATGAACCCGGCGTCGCGCCCGGTCACCGTCCGGGAATTGAGCTGCAGCCACTCGATCAGCCGCCCAGCGAGCTTCTTGCGCGCCAGCTTGTTGTCCGATTTGCCGGAACCGATCTTGGCCCGGACGTCGGCGTGAAGCTCGAACATCTTGGCGACGTGGCGATCGACATAGCTGTCCCGCTCGCTGTCGCTGGGCAGATACCAGAGCACGTCTGGCAACGGCCCGAACTTCATCAGCTTGAACAGGTGGTTTTCCGCCGCGATCGTGCCGCCGACGCGGCCGGGCTTTGGAACGATCACCAGCCCGACTTCGGGATCGTCGAGCGCGTCCTGAATTCCATTGATGAACGGCGTCAGCTCCGGATCCCAGAGCGACGCCCCGCGACCGACCTTATGCGGGATCAGTCGATATTTGGCGGCGCATTCCGTCGTCGAGATGCGTTCCGGCGGCGTAAGCAACTGCACCGCATCGGCGACGATCGGTCCGACACGGCAGAGAAATTCGCCCGATGCCAGCTGCTCGAGCTCGGCCTCCAGGGCCTCAATGCTTGGCAGCATTCCATTTCTCGATGCGCCGTTCCAGCCGGCTACGGACCGTGACCAGGACGTTGCCCAGCTCGTCCTCGACCTCTCGGCGGAATGACGGGTCCCAGCGGCCGGCCGGATCGAGCTTCGACGAAATCGCCATCGTCTCCGCCTGCATTGTCGTCATCATGTCCCAGGCCAGGCTTTCGACTTCCGAGCGCTCGAGCAGCTCGCGCTGCTTCTGCCGCTCGATTCTCATCTTGGTCTGGGCGTCGACCAGGGCGTTGATCGCCCGAGCATCCTCGAGCATCTCGCGGGCAGCGGAGCCGGAACCCGGGGGGTTCGCCGAGCCGGCGGGGAAACTGGCCGAACCGGACGATCGAATTCCGGCAAGAGACGCCGCTCGCGCCTTCCGCCGCTCGCGGTCGGCTATCACCGCCCGAGCCGTTGCAATCATCCTGTCGAGCGCCTTCGCGGCCTCGAATTCCCACGGGACCCCTTCGGAGCCTCGCCGCTTGACCGGGAACTCGGGATCCCGATCGATGATCGTTTTCAGGTTTCGCCAGCTCATGCCGGCGGCGCCGGCCATTTCCTCGGCGTTGAGCAGGATCTTCTTGCGCCCGATCTGCTTCCGGGCGGCGAGCAAGAGCTCAAGCCGGGCGCCGGGGTCGCTCGGGAGGCGCATCAATGGCCCCTTGCTAACTGTTGAGGCAGCCGACCCGCGCATCCCTGCGCGCGACCACCGTTTGTTCCATGTCTTACGACTTCACCGAAAGCGGGGTGCCTCGGATCTTCAGTGGCGAGGTCTGATATCCCTGTAGCGGGCCAAACCATCTCGCCTAAGCCGCTTTGGCGGCGGTGCCCGATCGGGCTTCGCCGGATCCTATACCTTCAACAGGCTGCAGAATGAAAGTCGAAATTTTCACGCGGCGGTGCCGGCCGAACAGCGAGACCCACAATGCGGCCTTGCGGCCGTCGCAACTTTCGACGGTACCGACGAGCCCTTCGAAGCTGCCCCCGGTGATGCGCACCCGCGATCCATCGGCAAATGCGCTCGTCCAGCGGCGAGGCTTAGCCAAATCTTCAGCCTCCCGAAGCGGCTTCAGATCGTCATCCAGGATGACGGGTATCCGACCGGCGTGACGGAACACCGAGAAGTCACGATGCGCAGGGAGTCGGCCGCCGGCGCCGCGCCGCGGCTTCTCCGGCATCGCCGCCAGCTCGAGCAGATTCAGCAGATGTCGTTCCCGGGCGAATATATATTGGGGGATCAGCGGCAGTTCGACGTTGCGCTTGGCGTTCGCCCTCGGCACCCTCACCCGGAACCTCCGGACCGGCGTCCAGACCTTGTAGCCGTCCTCGGCGAGCGATTGCGCCAGACGAAGCGTCGAGCTCGCCGTTGTCCGGAGCACTATCCATCCCTGACCGGCCGCCTCGGCGCCGATCCCCTCCCCATTACGCACCTCGCTCACTCCTCGCGCCATGAACCTTGTCCGCCAGATCCCTCAGTCGCTCCCGATCGTCAGGCAGCTCGAGCCAGGTTGGATCGATCGCGACGAATCCGGTCCGCTGGTAAGCCGATTGGGCAATTCGCCTGGCCGCGGCTGGGTCAGGCGAGTCGGACCGAGCCGCCCAGGACCCCAACGGAGAGCTGAGCCGGCTCATTTCGGCGCCGCCGCGGCTCGCCGGCCATAATCACGATCGATGGCCGAATAGAGCGAATTGTCGTCGGCGCGCGCCGCTCCGTTGCGATCGTCGCCCCTGACCGGAAACAGACCCATCCAGCAGTGGAATTCGGACTGCCGAAGGACTGCTACCGGGTCCTGTCCCTCCGCTCGAAGCCTGGCCAGATCGTCGAGCGCCATCTTCTCGGCTCGCTGGGTGAGGGGTTTCTTGATCCTCACCCTCATCGCCTTGAACCCGGCCCACTCCTCCCGTGGAACCCAATCGGGAAGATCGCCCGCACCATTAGAGTGAGGTTTATCCTCACTCTTATCTGGCTTCTGGCTTCTGGCTTCTGGGGCCGGACTTTTGCCGTTGCCTTTGCCGGCGTTTTGCCGCGACAAATCTGAATTATTGTGGAATTTCAGATTTGTAGTCTCTGCTCCTTTTGCGCCTGCTTTCGCTCTTTTTTTCGAAAGTTCGGCGTCTTTTCGCAATCTACGGTTGTAGATCACGCCTGCCCTGGTGCGCGAAAAGACCGCTCTCCGTTCCAGTTCCTCAACGAGGGCCGCTACCGTCTCTTCAGGCTGCCCGACATAAACTGCCAGGTCCGCCATGGTGCACGGCTCGCTACCAACCCTGAGTTCCCCTTTGGGAGAGGCTTTCGCCATCAGGCACAGCATTCTCATCCACAGCCCCTGCGCGGCGAGGCTGCTCATACGAAGGCCAGGATCGGCCTCGTAATCGGTCCAGAACCATTTGCTCCAGGGTTCTGCCGTCATCCGCGCACCGCCTGGTAGGCGCCGAGGAAATCGCCGAAGCGGCTGCCCTCGGTGCCGTTGCGCCGCTTGGCACAGATGAATTCGATACGGCCCTGGCAGGCGGCGAGGCGGCGCTCCCATTCGGCGCGCTTCTCATCGGCTAGATCGGGCTCCGGCTCCTTGCGGAGATAATATTCGAGGCGGAGGAAGAAGAGCACGGCGTCGGCGTCCTGCTCGATCTGTCCGCTTTCCCTGAGATCGGCGAGCTGTGGCCGCTTGTCCGCCCGCTCCTCGACCTTCCGGCTGAGCTGGGACAGGGCGAACACGGCGATACCATGCTCCTTGGCGATCTCCTTGAGCGATCGGCTGATCTCGCCGACGGCTTCGAACCGATCCATCTTGCCGTCGGCCCTGAGCAGCTGGAGATAGTCGACAATGACCAGCTCGAGCTTCTGACCGCGGGCGGCGAAGCGCCTGACCCAGCGCCTTACCATCATGCGGAGCCGGCCGATGGTGAGTCCGCTCCGGTCGATCACCTCGAGCGGCATCTCCTTCAGCCGCTCATGGGCGCGGCAGATCTCGCGCTGTTGCTCGCGGGTGAGGGTTCGATCGCGAATGGACTCGTAGGGGATGCGATGGCTGACGCAGAGGTCGGCTGCCATCCGTTCGCCCATCTGGTCGCGGCTCATCTCCAGGCTGATGAAGAGCGTGCCATGACCACGGGAGGCGGCACCCAGCGCGTAGGAAATGGCGGTCGCGGTCTTGCCCATTCCCGGCCGGCCGGCGCCGACGATGAGCTGCGACGGTCTCATCGGGCCCAGCAGATGATCGATCGAAGGAATGACGTGGCACTCGACCCCCCGAACGGGCTGGTCGAAACTGTCGATGACGGTCTTGACGCAGTCGGCGCCGCTAAGCTCGAAATCCTCTTCGTCGACGGGCCGTGCGGCCGTTACCGCACCGTCGGCCTGCTCGATCAGCCGGTCGATCGGCACTTCCAGATCTTTGGCCGTCTCGATCGCGGTGCGGAGCCCTTCGACCAGTCGACGACGCTGGGCCATCTCGGCGATGTCGCGCGCAAAGTTGCTCGCCCCGATCGTAATCGCGAACGAGGACGTCAGATCGAACAGCCATTTCCTGCCGCCCAATTCTTCGTACGCCGGATCGCTCTTGAGAAATGGCTCCAATGTGATTGGATTGAGCGAGCGGCCGAGACTGTGCTCCCGGACCAGCGTGCCGAAGATGAAGCCCAGAAACTGGTCAAAGAATGAATCGACGGAAAGGACATCAGCCGTTCGATCGATGATCTTCGGATCGCACAGCATGGCGCCGATCAGCGCCATCTCGGCAGCGACGTTCTGAAGGCTCGTTTCAGGAGGATCTGCCAGGCTCACCGGTCCCCCTCGATGAAAAGATCGTCCTGAACCTCGGCGCCAGGCTCCGGCGGATTGAGTTTGGCCATCAGCGCCCGGATCCGTCCGTCCAGCTCCGGCGTCCGGCGGCGCAGATCCTCGATCTTCCGGACCGCGTGGAGAACCGTGGTGTGATCGCGGCCGCCAAAGAAGCGGCCGATATGAGGCAGCGAGCTCGGCGTCAGCTCCTTTGACAGGTACATCGCGACGTGACGCGGCTCGATGATCGCACGGGAACGGCGGGCGCTGCGGATCTCGCGCGCCGGTACCTGGTATGATCGGGCGACGTGCTCCTGGATCGTCGCGATGGGCATGGGACTGTCGATCATATCTCGCCCTCGATCCGCCGGCGGACCCAGACCTCGAGACCGAGGTCGAGCAACTTGCTGCAGAAATCGTGGAGTTCCATCCTGGCCTCCGTCGCGGCGCGCGCCACTTCGGCTCTAACCTTGGGCTTGCCGGTGAGCTCGACCATCGGTTCCGGAATCACGGCCGGCTGATTGATCGCACGCTCCAGCATGTCCCGCGCCTTTTGCCCAGGCATCAGCCCGTCGGCCTGCGCCAGCGCACGGATGCGTTCGAACAGCTCTGGTGATGGACAGATGTTCAACTGGATCCGGTTCCCCATGACGGGCTCCTTCGGCTTCGCGGGAATGACGGGCGGCCGAGCCTTCTGGACCTCAGGCTCAGGACGGGGCGCAGTCGGGTCACGGCGGACGATCTTCATGATCTTCGCCACTGTCGCGTCGACATCGGGACGAGGGCGCTTCGGCTTCTTCACGCTCCTGGCAAGAGGCCGCTCTGAGCCGATCTGCCGATGCGCCTTCGCGGGTGCGACAACGATCTCCCGGCCGTGGCCGTTGTAGCTGATGCAGATCTCGCCGCGGTCGGCCAGATCGGCGAGGAGCGTCCGCGCCGCCTCGATGCCGCTGAAACAGAAGCGGTCGGCGATCGCAGCATCGGTCGGATGCGGTTCTCCAGTCTCGTCGCAATGACGGAGCCAATCGAGCATGACGCCGCGCTGGAGTGAGCTGTGGTGGCGGAATGACTCGATCACCGCGGCCCTCCGACCATTTGCGTCTGAAGGACATGCTGTTGCCGCCACGGCGGCGTCAGGCCGGCGAGATGCAGCTCGAAATCGAGCATCCCCAGGGCCTCGGCCTCGTCATGGCGCTGCGGCCGGAACCCCAGCTCGCGACAGCGCATGTTCGCCATGTGCTTGAGGTCGGCGGTCTTGGTGCCTCTCTTCATCGCGCCGAGGAAATGCCGGCGCCAGGTCGACTGATTGGTGGCGCGTACCTTGGCGCCGATCGCCTCGCCGAAGCTCTCGACGTGGCTGGTGAGGCTGACGGCCGCCCTGAGCGTGGCCAGATTGGTCTGTCCGTGCAGCTTCCCGGGCGGAAGCGAATCCTCGTAGATGATGGAAGCGATCTTCGTGACCCGATGAAGGTCCATCAGGTTGCGCTGGAGGCGGACAAAGGCGCGCGGCGCCCATTCCAGACCGCTGGCGAGGTGCCACAACCCGGACACCGGCTGCTCCTGGCCTTCCGACCAGCAAGCGAAGCCGGTGCTCCGGATCGAGAGATCCAACGCTACGAACATGATGCCGCGCCGAACTATTCGGCGGCGATGGAAGCGAGATTGCCAGGCTCGGTTGCCTTCTCGTCGCTCGTCGGCATGTCGGGCGCGTCGCCCTTGCCCATCTGGTCGACGAGATCGCGACTGATGCCGATCTTCGCCGCCTTCATCAGGCCATAGACGGTACGCAGCACGTCATCGCGAATTTCAGGATCCATCCGCATCAGCGAGTGGACGAATTTCGCGCCCTTCTTGTTGAGGTGGCAGTCCTTCTCGATCATCTTCCACGCCGCCGATTGGTCGCCGCGGATCTTGGCGCTTTCCTCGGTGAGCGGATTAAGATCAGAACGCAGGATGTTGAGACCACGCTCGAAATCCGGCGTCATAACCTGTTCGACCTGATCATTGGCGGCGCCGAGATGCTCGCTCGCGTTTTCGAGCGCTTCGGCTGGCTTTCCTCTGGGCATTTCACTCTCTCCTTCGGTGGTAATTTCCGGTGACGGCAGATCGATTTCGTGCCGGGCGATGGCGGCCTCGGTGAGCTTGGCCTCGCCCAGGCTGATCCTGGATGCCGCCGCGGCGACCTCGACGGTCGCGCCCGCCGCGCGAGCCTCGAGATATTGCTGGAGCTGGCGGCTGCTCATGGAAGCGCCCCCGATCCGGCGATGATCCAGACCCAGAGAAGCTTGCATGCGACATGGGCGGCCTGGTCGGTTTTCGTGCCGATAATCCGGTGGCACCGGGAGATGTCGATCGCGGCATGGAGGCTCGTCTCAGCGATGCCGAGAGCAAGGGCGTCGGCCGCACCGACGTAGGGCAGAACGAGCAAGGCGACGGCGCCGCCGTGGATCAGCGAATGGCCGCCGATCGCCAGCAACCACGGCACCGACGCGTTACCGCCCGGCCTCTTGGCGGTGGAAACATGGGCGGGCTGGAGCGCGAAATCGCAGAGGGCGTGAGCGGCCAGCAGTAGAAACAGGAGGAGGGCGAGCTCAGCGATCATTTCCGCACCCGCGCAATCACCGCGTCAGCGATGTCGTAATAGGTCTGGCGCCGGGTCGACCCGAGACGCCGCCAGGGCTGCTCAATCGCCTCCTGGTCGAAGCTGTAGATGATCTCGGCGACGTCCTCCCGCATCGGGTCGACGCCCACCTCGCGGGACATGGCCTGCTCGAGCATCTTGGCGCTGGCGGAAGGCTTCGGCTTGTCCTGTCCTCGCTCCCAGGCGCGGCTTACGGCAAGGTCGACTGGATCGGCGACGTTCATGCGGCCTCCGCGTCGATCAGATCAAAGAGGCTGGGCGTTGCTCGGTTGGCTTCAGCCTCTCGGCAATAATGGACGGCATCCCGAAAGGATTTGGGATCCAGTTCGACGCCGGCGCCGCGCCGACCGAGCTTCACGGCCCGCATCGGTACGGTGCCGAGTCTGGCAAACGGATCGAACACAGTCTCGCCAGGATTGGAGTAAAGCCTGATCGCACGGTCCACGATGTCGAACTGGAGAGGACAGATATGCTGCTCGACCCGGCGACGTACCTGTTCGCTATTGAGCGTTCGCATCCTTGAGACGTCGGTCCAGACGTCATCGCGCAGTGATCCGGGCTTCAGTACCGAGAAGGTCTTTGGCAGTGCCTTCCGCGCCGCAAGCCCTTCGCCGATCGCGACATGCGCCTCGTGATCATAGACTTGCTGGATCGACCAGGCGGGGAACACTCGCGCCAGCGTGTCGGGCGGCATCAATGCCATTTCCGCCGTCGTCAGAGGTCGATTGCCGCTCGACCTCCAAAGCGCATCGGCATCGATTTGCCAGCGGGCGAGGCTGTATTCGTCCGCGTCCTTCGTAACCGGCACGTCGGCGTAGCCATTGCTCCGGTCCGTTGGCAGCTTGAAGAATAGAAGCAGGAATTCCGGTGAGCCGGATCCCATTTTCGTGCTGTCTTTCCGCAGCTCCTTATAGGTGAGGCGGTAGGTTTGATTGTTCTCGCGCACCACGTCGGTGGCGATGAAGCGCAGGCCCATGTAGCCGAAGCCATGGCGCCGAAAATGGGCGATAGTGTCCGCGTGGAACGGCTCGACCGTCGGCCGGGTCATCCCGGTGACGCTGGCGAACTTGATGCGGTCCTTGACGTGCACCGCCGCAATACGGCCCGGTTTCAGGATCCGGAGCAGCTGCGGCGTCAGGAAATCCATCTGGGCGAAGAAGTGATCGTGATCGTCGGTGTGGCCGAAGTCGTTGTAGCTGGCCGAATATTCGTAGTGATTGCCGAAGGGGATTGACGTGACCACCAGGTCGACGCTGTCGTCCGGCATACGCCGAACCTCGTCGACACAGTCATTGTTGACCATCGACCAGAAGGCGCCTTCCTCCATCGAGCGTTCGCATCCGATCGACCGCTTCAGGGTCTCGGCAGCGGCATCGTGGTTGAGGCCGAACTCCCGGATGATCTCGCTCATTCGGCCGGTGAGCTCTTCATGCCGCTGCCACTTGTTTTGCAGCGTGCGCAGCACCTCGGTCTCGGTCTCGGCGTGGATGATGTCGATCTCGACCGGCTTGGCCTGCTGGAAGCGGTGCAGTCGGTGAATTGCTTGAATCAGGTCGTTGAACTTGAAGCCGATGCCGGCGAAGATCGCGCGGTGGCAGTGGCGTTGAAGGTTCGTGCCGCTACCGAGCATCACCGGTTTGGCAGCGAGGATCGGTAGCCGGCCCTCCGCGAAGTCTCCGATGATCTCTTCGCGTACGTCCAGTTCCTGCGAGCCATAGACGGCCTTCGCGCCGGAAATCTCGGCGCAGATTGCTCGGCGCTCGTCCTCAAGGTCGTGCCAAATGAGGAAGTGCTCGTCCGGACTGGCGCCGACGATTTCCTTCGCTTTCGCGATCCTCGCCGACAGCGTCGCGCGCTTCTCGCGGGCGGCATCGACGACGCCGATCGCCGCATCACGTATCAGCCGGCCTTGCCCATCACTCTCGGTACCGGCGTCAGAGATGTCGCTGGCGACCTGGTGATAGCGGACGGTGATCGGCGGGAGATCATATCCTTCGTCGGAGAAGCCGAGGTCCGACGGCCGCTGGAGAAAGACGCCCCAGCTGTTCAGCCAGAGCCAGAATTCAGCTTCCTTGTGCGGATAGAGCGTAAGGTCGTTCGCGCGTTCGCTGTTGCGCTGAAAGAAGCGTGTCAGCGCTTGCCCGGTGTCCATGACGCCGAGAAAGCCGGCATAGTGGATCAGCTCCTTGTAGCGGTTCGGGCTTGGAGTGGCGGTCGCGACGTGACGGTATTTCACGCCCTCGAACAGCGGCAGGAATTCCTGGTAGGTTTTCGAGCCATAGGAGCGGAGCACGCTGGCCTCATCGAGCGAAGCCCAGCCGAAGCGAGACAGGTCGATCTTGCCCTCGCGCACTGATTCATAGTTGGTCAGCACGAGCGGCGGCTCGATCTGATCGTCCAGCTTCAGAGCATCGATTTCGCGATCGCTCTGAGCGAACGCCACTGGCGTCCCGAGCAGACTGGCATCGATCATGAATTCACGCCGGACGCCGAGCGGCAGGCAAATCAGGCCGAGTTCGCCGGTCTTTGTGGTGATGATCCTGCCGATCTCCAGCTGCATCATCGTTTTGTGCAGGCCGAAATTGGCGAAGATACCGCGGCGCCCGCCCTGGACCGCCCAGCGCACGATGTGGCGGACATGATCCTTCATCGGCCGGCCGTCGATCAGGTGGGATCGTACCTCGTCCAGCTCACACGGCAGACCGAGACTTGGGGGCGTCGCGATCTTCGCCTCGAGAAAGGCCCGGTATGGATCCTCGGCGACCTTGGTCTCCACAACCAGGGGCTCCCCTCCCCTCGCCATGGTCAAGCTCCCTGCTTGGACGAGAAGGGCGTCAGGATCTCGATCATCTTGTCGGCCACCGTCTCGAGGTCGCCGCGGTCGATATTGCAGAACACCCCGTCGATCCCGCGGACGGCGAACTGTGCCGATCCGTCCATCAGCGCGGCGATGATCTGGGCCGGCGAACCGGTAACGGCGGAAAGGCTATGGGCCCCCTGCCCCAGCGGTCCGAGCCACTTGGCCGTGAATGACGGACCGAGCAGCTGGCAGAGCGCGCCCAACATCGGGGTGTCCGGCGTCCGACGCTCGATAGGGTCCGATGCGATCCAGCTCTGGACAGCTCTAGCCGTGATCTTGTGGTCGGCGGCGTTGAGCGCGACCGCAACGTCCTCGACAGACCAGGCACGGCCGCGACCGACGAAAAGCCTGATCGCGTGATAGACCGCCTCTCTGAAGGCATCCGTGGAAATCAGCCGAGGATTCGACACTGACGGGTCAGGCACCATCGGTTAGATGCCTCCCCACACCATGAAAGGACCCACAGCGAAAAGCCGTGGCGCCGGGAGCCGAAGCACCCCGACGCCACGCAGACCTTCCCTGCGTAAGGGATCGACAGACCGCCATCAGGCGGAACCTCTGGGGGAGCGCTGGCCCACTCCCCCATCGGCTCGCTCGCGGGAAAGGGGTGCCGCGGGCGGAGGGATTTCGGAATCGCCGCACAAGACGGCCTTCGTCGCCTCGGTCAGGCCAGCCAGGATGCCGGTCTCGACGGAGCTGCGAATCGCTTCGGCGATGGAGACAGACCCCTGCTTCATGCTGCCGACTTCACGGCTTCAGGCGCTGGATAGATGTCGGGACGCAGCTCGTGACGGGGAATCCCGAACACTTCTTCCGTCCGTAGGACCAGCTCGGCAGGGAGCGGCTTCTCGTTCTTCAGCAGATACGAGATGCGCTGTTGAGAGGTGCCAATCGCTTCGGCAAATTTCGACTGATTGTCGTCTGCCTTGGCGAGCGCACGCTTCAGGGCTTCATGGCTCATGACCGGCTCAGCTACAATAGTTTTGTGCAGGCAACAAGAGTTTTGTAGGAGCGGCCTCCCCAAATCTTTTGTACCTCAAAGCGGCATGGAGAACGTTGAGGAGGTAAAACGCTGGCTCCGCGAGGAGCGAGACCGCTTAGGGTGGTCGACTGCTGACGTTGCCAATCGAGCGCGGGCTTTCGCATTCGAGGAAGGCGTCGAGATAAAGCTGAAGCAACAGTCTGTCTCGAATTTCGAGCAGCCGCACGCGAAGCGCGTGCCCCAATGGATGCGTTATGTGAGGAAGGCGATCGAGGCAGCGGACGAAGAGACGCACCACGACCCGATCCTGACAATCAACACCGGCGATGATCTGGTGATGGTTGATATGCTGCCGACTTATGCCGGCGCTGGCGGGCCAGGCAGCGGCGAAGGCGATCTTCAGAAGCGCGCCTTCTCTGGCAGCCTTGTGCGAGAGCTCAATGTACCGCCCGCGGATTTGTTGCTCATCGAGATCGACGGAGACTCAATGCAGCCGGTCTTTCAGGACGGGGACCAGCTGCTGATCGATACGAGGAAGCGCAGCCTGGCTCAGCCTGGACCGTTTTGCCTGTGGGAAGGTGATGGCTATGTCGTCAAATACCTTCAGCGTATATACGGCTCGGATCCGGTAAAAGTGAAGGTGATGAGCGAGAACCCTCGATACGATCCCGAAGAACGTCTCCTCGAGGAAATCGACATCAAGGGCCGCGTCGTTTGGTTTGGAAGGCGTTACAGATGATTATTGCAGCACTTTTAGCAATGTCCTCGGCCGCCCCTGCCGATCGGTGGCACATAGCTCACGACTCAGACCCAATGACGGACGCCAGAAAGGTCTCCGTCACGTTGAACAACCCGCCGGGCGCGATGCTTATCGTGTGCGATTCAGGCAGCCGAAGTGGCAGGCGTCAGATCACCGTCGACATGGGACGTCATCTGGGGGGAAGGCCTATCCTTCGCGAGGTGCTTGTTCGATTCGATCAGCAACCATCGATCGCGGCGAATTGGGGCCATACTGGTCGCTTTGTTGTTCTTCTGAACGATGCCGGTCCGCTCATAGAAGCCATCGCGCGGTCGCGCACCATGGCTGTGAGAGCAACCGATTATCGGGGCGCGAACGTCGATCTCACCTTTGATCTGACCGGCTCCGACCGAGCAATAGATATCTTCGAAACCGGCTGTGCCAGCATTGGGCTTTAGCGCTTAACAAAAATCTTGTTGACCCTGTAACAAAACCTTTGTAGCAGTCTCCCCCGATCAAGGGGAGATGCGAATTGTCAGCAACACAAGTTTTGGAGTCCAGCCGGCGCGGCCAAACATCGCCTGAAGCCCAGAAGCGTGCCGCCGCGCCGCTGGACACGGCGCGAGAGCTCGCCGCCGCTGCGCTGGAAGATACCAACGACGACATCGACGCCGCAGCTGCCGCGCTGAGTCGCAAGCTGCTCGCATCTCCCGATCTGATGCGAGAGCATCTCGCGACCGTGGTCGAGCAATGGTGCCGAGACCAGGTGCGCGCGGTTCTTCGAGCGCGCCGCGAGTCCATCATCAAATCTGCTTCGGTCGCGCGATCGAGTCCCGGTCTGGCGGAGGCGATGAGCAACGAGCTCCGCCGTTTCATGGACATGCCGATCTACGGCGGAAAGCCGATCCGCAACGCCACTCCCGCAGAGGTCCGGGAGAGTGCTTCAAGTTACAAGATCGCTTCTCGTTCGATGGCTCTCCAGTCACGCTGGCAGGAAGCTGTCGCCGCCGCGGCCGAAAAGAACGGGCCGGTTGACGCTCCGATTGGCAGCACCCTTAGCGAGGCCACTCTCGCCAAGCTGTGGGAGGAAGCCAATGCTCATTGAGAATTTCGGCGAATTCGAAAAAGCGGCCGCGGTGTCGACGGAGCGGGTGCGGCAGCATTTCGACCGTAGCTTCGACCAAGTTCAGGAGATCGCGGCTTCGGCCGTGGGCGGGGCCGGGTCAGCAGCGAAAACCAGTCCTGGAGCGCCCCGCCAGAAATCGCGCAGCCGCAAGGCTGTGCAGCCCGAGGCCTCAATGACTCCGGCACCCGGTGGGACCGCGCCTCGGGCACCTAATTCGCGCTCCGGCGCGAGGTCGCAGGCCTCTAAGCGGTCGAAAGCCAGGTCCCCCATGCCTGCGACCACCCCTTCCGCCACTGGCGGAGCCGATGAGGGCCATATTCTCGGCGCTGCCCAAATATATTCCGCTCTCATCGGCGAAATCAGCGAAACCAAGCGACGTTACGACGATCTGCGTCAAGCGCATCAGCGGGTCCTGCTTCAGGCGATGTCCGTGTGCCGTCGCGTCAGCGGCGGCGACAAGGAGGCCGGCGCGAAGCTGTACCGCGCGCCCACCCCGGAAGTGATGGCCTGGCTGGCGCCGTATCACGCCGCGATGGAGCCGTTGGTCCAGGCGATCGCGATCGAAGAGAAGAAGCTCGCCATGCTCGGCGGGCAGTTGCCCGTCGCTGGATGGGCCGCAGGCGTGCCCGGTCTTTCAACGCGCTTCTTGGCTATGATCGTCGGCGAATGCGCAGCTCGAGCGCTTGACGATGCGGATCGCCTCATCGGCCCAGGCGAATTCAAGACCGTCTCTGCGCTCTGGAAGCGCATGGGATTGGCGGTGTTCGATGGCGAGCGCCAGCGTCGCGTCGCAGGCGATGCCGCGATCCTTCAGGGCTACGTCCCTCGCCGCCGCTCCCTGATGTGGAACATCGGCGAGTCCATCCTGAAACAGCAGATCCGTAATCCGAAGGACGGCGAACGCCACGCCGTCGGCCCGTACGGGCAGCTCTACATCGACCGTCGCGCCCACGAAATCGCCGCTGGCGTCGAGCGCGACTGCATCATCCACGCCCGCGCCAAGCGGTTTATCGAGAAACGCCTGCTCCGGGACCTCTGGGCAGCATGGAGGCGCGCCTGATGTTCAATCGTTCACGAATGATGGCCGCTGCGGTCGCTGGGCTTCTCGCCGGCGTCCGTTTCGCCTCTATTCCCTCCAGGATCGTCGAAAGCGAGCCGCGACCCAGGCTGGGGTCGCGCGTCAGCAAGTGGCGTAGTCGGCTCCCACGCCGCGGACGGCCCGAGAAGCATCGAGCTCGGGCATATGTTTCCCACGCTCCTGGCACTGCGGAGCGATACCTCTGCGGCCGCTTCATCGACCTTCATGCCAATCACCGTCTCGCCAAGAAGGACGAGACGGTCATGTGCAACAGCTGCCAAGGCGGCCGCCCGAAAAGGCGCAGCCGATGAGCCTGCGCCCTTGCCATCATCAGGCCGCCGTCGAGGACGAGGACCAGGAGCGCGCCGAGGCATTTCGGCGCTTTTCCGCCAGCTCCTACGCCGGCCGCGCTCTCGGATCCTCCAATGCCGGCGCCATGCGCATCGGGTTCGAGGAAGGCTGGGATGCCGCCCTCGAGCGGAGGTGGCGAGCATGAGCTTCTGCCCCGCCTGCCGCGAGCCGGCGCCATGCCAGCGCTGCCTGGAGCCTGAGCAATCCGCGCTTTGCCACGATTTCGCTGAGCCGAGCTGGGCAATCATCGCTGTCGCCTGGGCGGCCGGTCTGGCGACGATCGTCGCTACCTGGACTGGAGTGCTTTTCTGATGGCCGATATCGAATCCGCCGCCCCCGAGGTCTGCGACGTCATCGCCGAACAGTTCGGCACCAGGCGCTTCACCTATGTGTCGACGTTCGAGGATCTCAACGGCGACAGCCTCGATCCGATCGAGTTGCTGGTGAAGCTCGAGGACAAGTTCAAGATCAAGATCACCGACGACGAAGGCGCCAGCCTCGAGAACGTCGGCCACGTCATCGCGCTCGTCAATCGCAAGCTGGGCCGCGGCTGATGGCCCGCGCCGCGCTCAACTATTCGGAGCGCCGTCCGCTACTTCCGGGCAGCGTGGATCCGGACGTCCCGACCGCCGGCTTCTATCGGTGGAAACTGGCGCGCGGCGGCCATCCGGTCGGCCTTCGCATCTTCTGGGGCCAGGTCCGCGATCCCGACACCGGCGAGCTGCTCGAGCGCTGGAACTGGCAGGCCGAGGTCAACGGCCGGCCAATCGATCTCTACCGCGTCTGGCCGGCGTGCGCCTGCGAACGGATCAGTGAGGCCGAGCACGATCATCTCGTCAGTCTCGAGCGCTGGGGCCGGGAGAATGCTCCGCACAGCCCGCAAGCCAATCCGAACCGACCGATCGACCTTCTGTCCGCACCGCTTCCGTTCTGAACAAGGAGTCCATGGGGAAATGACCAAGATTGCATCCAGGAAGGCCGATCCGCTCTTCGCGCCCGTCGCCGACATTCCCGCTTCCGATGGCGTGGTGACTCGCTCTGACAACCGGCCGACGCCGGCGATCGATGCGGTCGCCGCCTTCGACGATGCTCTGCGTCAGCGTGAAGGATTCATCGATCGGATCGACGCCCTGATTGCGGCTTCCGAACGAGCGATCGCCAACGATGACGAGACCGCCGGGCGCTGCGCCGATCTGCAGCGTCAGATCTCGGCCGCCGCGAAGGTGGTCGACGGCGAGCGCGAGATGGTCAAGCGACCCTATCTCGAGGCCGGCCGGGCGGTCGACGAGGCCGCCAAGCGCCACAGCGTCAGGCTCAACGGTGCACTGCAGTCGGTGCGAGGCAAGATCGAGACCTATGCCCGCCAGAAGCTACGCGAGCAGGAACAGCAGCGCCAACGCGAGATCGAAGCTCAGCGCGAACGCAAGCGCATCGCTCAGGAGGAAGCCGAGAAGGCCCGTGCGGCGGGTGAGCCCGTTCCGGATCCTGAACCGGTCGCCCCGGCGCCGCCTCCGCCCGAGCCGACGCTGAGCGTCCGCGGCGACTATGGGTCCGTCGCCTCGGTTCAGAAAGTGTGGAAGGGCGAGATCGAGGACTGGAACAAGGCCTTCAAGGCGGTCTCGTCAAACGAAAACGTCCGCGATGCAGTCCAGAAGGCGGTGAACGCCCTCATTCGCTCCGGCACCCGCGAGATCAAGGGCGTCCGGATCTATGAGGATGTCGGGGTGCGCGTCCGGTGACGTTGCTCCGTGTCATCGATTTCGAGACGACGGGTCTCGCTCCGCCCGAGGGGGAGGTGATCGAGGTCGGCTATACCGACGTCGATCTCGAGGCCCGCCAGGTCTTTGAGCCGGTTTCCTGGCTCTGCGGCGTTGGCTCCAGTCCGCCTGAGACCCGCGCCATCCACCATATCACCGCCAAGGAGGTTGCCGGCCTGCCGCCGTTCAACCCGGCCGGGCTGATAGCGGATGCGAAGGCAGCGGGTGTCGACGCGATCGCCGCGCACAACGTCGAGTTCGAATTCCAGTGGATCGCCAAGCATCTCGAGCTTTGGCTGATCTGCACCCTGAAGGCGGCGCTCCGGATCTGGCCGGAGGCACCCAACCATCAGAACCAGACGCTTCGCTACTGGCTCGAGGATCAGGGGCTCATCGCTCCGGACCCGGAGCTGAGCATGCCGCCGCATCGGGCGGCGCCTGACACCTATGTCACCGCCCATATCCTCTGCGCCCTGTTCGACGCCGGCGCGACGGGCAAGCTGATGGTCGGCTGGACCCGCGAGCCGCGCCTGTTGCCGCGCTGCACGATCGGCAAGTTCCGCGATCGCCCATGGGAAGAGGTCGAGACCGGCTTCCTCGACTGGATGGTCCGCCAGGTCACCATGGAAGAGGATCTGAAATGGAACGCTCAGCGCGAATTGGACCGCCGGTTCGGAGCGGGCCGATGATGATCAAATCAGTCGAGCACGCGCTTGGCGTCCTGGCCGATGGCATCTGGTGGTTCAAGGGCTTTGCCGCAGCTCGGCCGCCTGCAATCGATGAAGGCTGCGGCGAGCACCAGGCGCTGGAAAACGGACTGCGCGAAATTCGTCTGTGGTTGGCGCGTGTCACCAAGGGAAAGGTCCGCCGTCTCGGCGACGATGCCACCGGCTCGATCGTGCTCACCTATCCTGAATTCGAGGCGATCTACGATTTCGTCGGCCATCTGAATTCTGGTGAGGCCGAGAAGGAGCGCGCCGTCTCCACGGTACGCCGGGTGATCGAGGAGTACCGCCACGAAGAGGCCTCTGCGACCAATCCTGAAGTTCCATTTTGAAGGGGAAGCGACAAATGACCCAGAACCGCTCGTACAATCGCCAGGGCACCACTCGCCCGCCAGCTCAGGGCAATCGCCAGGTCGCCCGCACCGCCATCAATCCGGCTGAGCCGGCTCTGAAGGCGCGCGAAGGCAAGGTCTCCATCCTCGACAAGATGGCCAGCCGCCTCTCGATGGATCCGATGGACCTTCAGCGGGTCCTGATGGCGACGGTGTTCCAGGGCGCCAGCAACGAGGAATTCGCGTCGCTGCTCGTGGTCTCCGAAGCCTATGGGCTGAACCCGCTGACCAAGGAGATCTACGCCTTCCCGAAGAAGGGCGGCGGAATCGTGCCGGTGGTCTCGATCGACGGCTGGATCCGCATCATCAACGAGCATCCGCAGCTCGAGGGCATCGAGTGGGAGGACATGCCTGACGCCGAAGGCAATCTCTACGCCATCGCGACCACGATCCATCGCAAGGATCGCTCAATCCCGGTCCGGATCATCGAATATCTCTCGGAATGTAAGCAGGGCACCGATCCCTGGAACAAGATGCCGGCGCGCATGCTCCGCCACAAGTCGACGATCCAGTGCGCTCGCTACGCCTTCGGTTTCGCCGGAATCTACGACGAGAGCGACGTCGGGATGCTCGACGGCGGCAGCCTCGAGAACGAAGCGGCTCCGATCCCGCCGCTTCGTCAGGCCGGTGCGAGCTCGACCACACAGGAGCCGGCGCCCACCCGAACCGCACCGCCGACCAATATCCGGAAGGAAGAGCCCCACGATAAGGAGACCGGCGAACTGCCGCCGAAGGACAAGCCCCCCGCGGACGAGTCCGATGATAGCGAACACCCAGCCCAGGCCGTGGCGAACGAGATCATCGCGCGCGCCGGCAAGGTCGAAAACATGCCGGACCTCAACAGCCTTCGCTCTGACAACCGCAAGCACGTCGAGGCCATGCCCGATGATATCCGGGCGACCGTCGACCAGGCTTATGAGAATGCCGAGAAGCGGCTCAAGGCGAAGCCATGACCGGCGCGGCGGGCACCCTGATCCCTGCAAAGGTTCGCGGCTATCACGTCACCTATCGGGAGAACGACACCAACTGGTGCCCCGGCTGCGGCCGCTCGCACTGGTACGTCGGCCGGGTGACGGCGGAATGCGCGTTCTGCGGCACTGCCTTGCCCATGCCCGCCACTTCGCTCTGTGGCGGCGTCATCAGATTGAGGAGACACCGCCGTGGCTGACGTCGACCAGATCCCGCTCGAGATGCCCGACGGCGATTACGCTATCGTTGAAGTGCTGGGCCACCGCACGCTGGTCGGCCGCGTCGAAGAGGTGGAACGCTTCGGTACGAAGCTCCTCTCGATCGAACCGCTGTTTAACGACCGGCTGCTCGAGGCGGTGCTGATCGGTGGCGGGTCGATCTACCAGTTCACGCCCTGCTCGGCGGCGATCGCCCAGAAGCGGCAGCCGAAGAAAGCGTACCAGCTGCCGGCCTCGGTCGCGGCGGTGCTCCCGCCTGAGCTGCTTCCGGCGCCGGATCCTGAGCCGTCGTTCGATCCGGACGATGATCATCCCGAGGATTATATTGATGGCTGATCGATCCTCCCGCCGCGAGGTTCGCAATCCCGTTCTCGGCTTGCCGGCGGCCAAGCTCGCAATGGTCGAACTCACCCCGGATGAAAGGTCTCGGCTGCGACGCGTCATCGTGGCCATCCGAGACGATGCTCGCCATCGGGCCCAAGAATGCTGGCGGAACCACAAGGCGCCGATGGCCCTCTACTGGAAGTGCGTCGCCGTCTATTGCAACCACATCGCTCGGGTGCTCGTCTAATGTCTGACGGCACCAAAATCGAGTGGACCGACGCGACGGCCAATTACGTCAACGGCTGCTCCGTCGTCTCGCCCGGTTGCACGAACTGCTATGCGATGCGGCTCGCCGGCACGCGGCTGCAGCACCATCCGTCTCGCGAGGGACTGACGATCGCCACCAAGGCCGGTCCGGTCTGGAACGGCACTGTCCGCGCGAATGACGCGGTGCTGAAACAGGTGCTCGGGTGGAAGCGGCCGCGCAGCATATTCTGGAACGCGCACGGAGACCTCTTTCACCCGAGCGTTCCGTTCGAATGGGTTGATCGACAATTCGCGGCGATGGCGCTGACGCCGCAGCATATTCACCAGGTCCTGACGAAACGGCCTGGGCGGATGGCGACCTATGTCACCGCGCTTGTCTCTGGCGAGCGATCCATTTGGGACCATGCGCGCCAGTTCGTCGGCGAGGCAGCGGCTTCCGGGGTGGTCGCTCAGCTGATCATGGACCTCGGCTGGGGGCGATACAGCCATGCTCCTCGGAAGCCACTCCCCAACGTCTGGCTCGGCGTTTCGGCGGAAGATCAAGAGCGCTGGGACGATCGCGTCGACACCCTCAGGAAAGTGCCGGCGGCGGTCCGTTTCGTCAGCGCGGAACCTCTGCTGGGACTGGTCCGCGATGATTTCGGCATGGACAGGCTCGATTGGGTCATCGTCGGCGGCGAGAGCGGACCAGGCGCGCGGCCGATGCATCCGGATTGGGCGCGGTCCCTTCGTGACCAGTGCGCCGCGGCCGACGTTGCCTTCCACTTCAAGCAATGGGGTGCCTGGGCGGCATGTGAGGATAACAGCGGCTATTGGCCGCCGGACGCTGAGCGCTTTTGCCTGCTCGACAGTAAGGGCCGTCGGGGTCACCTCGACGGATGGCCCATGCAGCTCGTCGGCAAGAAGGCCGCCGGCCGCCTGCTCGATGGGGTCGAGCACAATGGGGTGCCGGCATGACTCTGTACGCCGCCAACACCGACGTCAGCAGCGACAAGAGCCGTTCGGAGATCGAGCGGACTCTGACCCGCTACGGTGCCGACCAGTTCATGTACGGCTGGCAGGAAGGCGGGGCCGTCGTCGGCTTTCGGATGGAAGGCCGGATGATCCGCTTCCTGCTTCCGCTGCCGGCGCGCGATGAGAAGCGCTTCACGACGTACAAGCGGGGCTACACCGAATATCGCCGATCGGAGACCGAGGCGGCGAAGCAGTACGAGCAGGCCGTGAAGCAGAAGTGGCGCGCCCTGGCGCTCGTCATCAAGGCGAAGCTCGAGGCCGTCGAGAGCGGCATCAGCGTCTTCGAGGACGAGTTCATGGCCAACATCATGCTCCCAACCGGCGGGACGGTCGGCGACTGGATGCGGCCACAGATCGCTGAGGCGTATCTGACCGGAAAGATGCCAGCGATGCTTCCGATGCTCCCGGCACCGTCAAAGGGGACCGAACAATGAACACAAAGCAGCAACCGGGCGCCTTCGACGTCCTGGCCGAGACCAAAGCCGCGCCGGAAGAGCCGAAATTCACGCTCTGGGGCCGTGATCCGCTGGCACCGGACCTGGTGCGCGAATGGGCCCAGAAGAACCGCCAGCGCGTGTTCGCGTCGACCGACTGGACGCCGGAGAAGCGCAAGCTCGAGCTGATGCAGTCCGCGGAGGCCGAGGAAATCGCCTGGTCGATGGACGATTTCCGGAAGGGCCGGCGCGGCGACGAAGCCCCGAAGGTATCCACCTCATATTCCGGCAACGCTCTCGGCGCCGCGGAGCTGGCGGCGAAGGAGCGGCACGACGCGCTGGCCGGCGGCGCCCGGGCGATCGACAACGCCATCGCCGAGTCGCTCGAAGTGGCCCGGCGGATCCGCGATCACGGCTTCTTCGACCAGGCGGTGGAAATTGAGATGGCGGCGGCGTCGCTCCGAACCTGTGCCGAGGCGATCCGTCCGGCGCGGCCGTCCTATGCGACGACGGATATCCGATCATGACCGCATCCTTTGACCGTCTACGTGAGGTGCTGAAACAAGCCGCATTGGACCTGCACGAAGCCGCGGGAAGGTTCGCTACGATCAATAAGCTCGACGCGAAGCGCTGCTCTGAACTTACTCGGGAAGCGGCCCGACGTGCCGATGCCGCCCTCGCCGCTAGGATGGGGACGAGCGAAGAGTCGGTTGAGGAGCTGAAGGCGGCGCTCGGCTACATGATCAATGCCAAGATCGACCTGGAGACCGGAGCGACGAAGGCGACCGCGATCCGCACGCTCGAGGGCGGCATCGAGCGCATCCGAAAGGCGATCGATCCATCCATCGGAGGACAAGATGGGCGCTGAGCTCCCCGAAATCGCTCGCCATTGGTCTCGCCAGACCGAGAAGGGTAAGGGTATCAGGCTCGAGGCCGACATGCTCGACATGCTCAACGCGATCGGCGTCGGCGAGCTGATCCAGACGAAGGCTGCAGAACTCCAGAGGTCCCAATGCCTAAGACGAAGCGCGATGAACCGCTCTACCAGCGCGGAGGATTCCGGCTCTACCCGCGGCCAGGGCGAAACCACGAAATCGTCTGGTACGACGTCGAGGCCGGACGCGAACGAGCAGCTTCGGCGGGCTCGACAGAGATCGAAGCCGCGATCGCCGCGCTCGACCGCAAATTCGTCGAAATCACGCGGGGGGTCAGATCCTGCCCCACATGCAACCGGCCCTTCGTTGCGGACAGTGGGCGGCTAGTGACCGAAGCGATCGAGCTCGCCCGCGTCGAGGCCGAAGGCAAGCAGAGCGAGACGGCGATCAATTCCCGGCTCGATCACGTCGTCGACTATATTGAGACGCTCAGCTCCGCCGCGGTGTTCTGCCACGACGTCGACGAGCGCTGGATCCAGAAATTCCGGTTATGGGCGATGGAACAGCCGATCGTCTCGTCAAAGGGCAAGGAACGCGCACGCGCCGCCTCGACGGTGGAAAACAGCGTGCTCCAGCTGGCATCGGCGATTCGTCTGGTCGGAGAGCAGCCGAAATTCCGCCCGATTCCGCCACGGGAGGTCAATCGGACCCCTCAGCATCGCAGCGACGTCGCCGAGTTGGCCGCAATGTTCCGCTACTGCCTCCATCCGGAAGGACCATGGAGCGAGAAGGAATTGGTCCGGCGCCGGCGGGAGCGTGAGAATTTGCTCCGCTTCCTCAGGGCCAGCGTCGCCACCTGGGCCCGTCCAGACGCCGTGCTCGACATCAGTACCAAGCCGGAACGCGGCCAATGGCACCCGAAGCCCCGGGTCCTGGCTCTCAATCCGGTCGGCCGGCGGCAGACCCGCAAGCGCCGGGCCACCGTTCCCATCGCCCGTCAGTTCGCGCCGCACCTCGACGAGGTGACGGGCTCCTACATCCCCGTCGGCACGATCAAGTCGGCATGGGAGTCGATGGCGGAGGATCTCGGCCTGCCCGGTCGAGGCGAGGCCGGCACGAAACTGATTCGCCGGTCGGTGATGACGCTGGCTCGGAAACGACTCGGCGAGGAACATTGGGTGCAGGGCCGGATGATGGCCGGGCACGTCCCGGTCACCGTCAGCGACCTGTACGCACTTGTAGATCCGGCCAATCTCGGCCGCGCATTGGCGGTCACCGAGGCCCTGATCGACGAGATCGAGGCCATCGTTCCAGGAGCGTTTTACCGCGATCTTACCGCACAGGGCGGCAACGTCGCCTCGATCGCGAGAGGGAAAAAGGCATGAATATCAAGAGGAAGGCGTGGTGGGCGCGGCAAGGATTGAACTTGCGACCCCTGCGGTGTGAACACA